>DATHBC010000916.1:0-1603 GCA_035296345.1 Pyrinomonadaceae bacterium
ACATCTTTAATAGTAAGTTTCAAATCAAAGGAATGACTATGAAAAAGTTTATATCGTTATTTTTATCAATCGAGCGCGATTTAATCGTCGGCGGGCAAGCCGTCATCGAAGGCGTGATGATGCGCACGCCGAGCGCGTACGCCATCGCCTGCCGCAAAGCGGACGGCACAATCGTGCATATGGCTGAGCCGCTGCCGAAATGGAGCGACAAATACAAGGTTCTGAATATTCCGGTGATTCGAGGCGGCGCGACCCTGATTCAGTCGATGGCGCTCGGCGTCAAGGCGCTGAATTTTTCCGCCAACGTCTTTGAAGAAGACGCCGACGCCGAAAAAGAAAAAGTTAAAGCGACGGAATTAGCGACGGAAGCCGTTTTAGCCGAAGGCACGACGGACGAAAAATTTCTGAAAGCTCCGGCGCGAGTTTCGATGCCGGAAAAATCGAAGGCGAACCCGAAACAGGCGGCGGGCGCAATCGGCTCGATAATTTTCGCGCTGCTTTTTAACATAATGCTTTTCATCGTCGCTCCGCTGATTTTGACGAATTTTCTGTTCATCTGGCTCGGCTGGGGCGAAGCGCCGCTGATTGCCGCCGAAGCGAGCTGGTGGGAAATCTCAAAGGCTTACGTCTGGGAAATCAAACCGGCTTCGTGGATTGCGTTTAATTTGATTGACGGTCTGGTGCGGATGCTTTTCTTCGTGATAATGATTTTTTCGATGTCGTTTTTAAAAGACATCAGGCGCGTTTTTCAATATCACGGCGCCGAGCACAAGACGGTTTTCACGTGGGAAAAAGGCTTGGATTTGACGGTCGAAAACGCCCGGCAGCAAAAACGGCAGCACCCGCGCTGCGGCACTTCGTTTCTGATGGTCGTGATGCTGGTCGCCATCGTTTTGTTTTCGGTGATTAAATTCGACGCGCTGTGGCTGAATCTCTTAGTCAGAATTTTATTGATGCCGCTCGTCGCCGGGCTTTCCTATGAAATCATCCGTTACGCGGCGAAAAAGGAAAGCAGTTTCATTTTTAAATTTATGACTTTGCCCGGACTTTGGCTGCAAAACATCACGACGCAGAACCCGGACGACGACCAGTTGGAAGTCGCCATCGTTTCGCTGAAAGAATCGCTGAAATTCGAGCCGATTGATGCGGAAAAAGTTCCGGCGGCGAATAGAGAATTAGAAGTAGTCGTTTAATTTTATGTTGGAAAAACTTGAACAAATCGAAAAAAGCTACGACGAGCTGACCGCGCAGATTTCCTCGCCCGACATTATGTCGGATATGTCAACTTATGCCAAAACGATGAAGCAGCATCGTTCGCTGGAGGAAATCGTCATCAAATACCGCGATGTCAAACGGATGAACGAAGAACTCGCGGGAGCCAAAGAACTGTTGGAAATGGCGGACGACGAAGAAATGCGCGAGATGGCGCAGATGGAAATCGCCGTCATCGAAGAAAGGCTGCCGAAAGCGGAAGAAGAATTGACGGTTCTGCTGCTGCCGAAAGACCCGAACGACGAAAAGAACGTCATTCTCGAAATCCGCGCCGGAACGGGCGGCGACGAAGCGACGCTTTTCGCGGCGGAAATTCTGCGAATGTATGCGC
>DATHBC010000917.1:0-4639 GCA_035296345.1 Pyrinomonadaceae bacterium
AAGACGACTTTGCGGTGGCTCGCGGTTCGGGCGGTCAGATTGTCTGGAGCGTTCTCGGACGTAACGGTAACAACATCATCCATTACGGACAGCCGTGGGGCTTGTCGGCGACGGATTTCCCGACGCAGGGCGATTATGATGGCGACGGTAAAACGGACATTGCTGTCTGGAGACCGAATGCGGACGTTCAACAGAACTTCTTCTACATCAGACAATCGTCGAACAACGCTTTGTTTGCCCGTGAATGGGGACAGCAGGGCGACTATCCGGTGGCAAACTACAACAGCCACTAAGATATAGCTCGCAGAGTTTTATCTGACTGGATTTGAGGCTGAGAAATTTCTTTCTCAGCCTCAATTTGTTTAACCGGTATTATTTTCTTTCCGCGCCGATAAATTCATAAACGCCCGCATCGGCATACCCGAAAATTCAGTTTTGAGATTGAGTCCGGAAGAGTTTTCCGGCGAAAATGTTTTTGCCTGAAAAAATCAGGTTTTTTTGAAATAAAGCGGTCTTAAACCGTATTCGCGGAGCGTTTGAAAGGTAGTTTCGTCTATTGCCGAAACGCTTGTTCCGGCTAGCGAATCTTTTAATTTTTCATTGGAAACGGCGGCTAGATTCGAGACTTCGAACGGCGCGGTAAAAACAAACTCGTCAATCGCGCCGCCTTTTAAAAGCGCTTTCAGCTTTGCCAACCCGGCGGCGTTTTCCATTTTCAGACGATAAACGTTCAACTCGGTCACATTCGTTTCGCTGCGGCGCAGTATTTCGGTCAGAGCGGTCTGCTGCTGCCGCCTCTGCGGCAAGGTCGATTCTTTCGCCAGCAAAATTCGCAGGTTTTTAAATTCTTCTTCGTCAAACAGGTAATCGCGGAAAACCTTAAAAACGCTTTCCGCGTCAAGGCGGGCTGGAATCACGTCGGCGTGAACCTGCACGAAACGCAGGCGGTCGGCGACGGCTTCGCCGAAAGCCAGAATCCGCAGCAAATCAAGCTCGAATAATTCGACGCTGGCTTCGGCAAGCGCTTCCAGGAAAAACTCGACGGCGTGGACGTCCGGGAAGATTATCCATTCAAAATCCGAAACGTTTTCCAGCAGAGATTTTTCCGCCGGAGTCAAAGCAAGCTTTTCCGCTTCGACAGCCGGAAACTCAATCACTTCGTCGCGCGCGTCGCGAAGCTGAGAGATAATTTTCTTATTCGCGGGTCGGGAAAAAATCGCGTAAGTTTTCGCCCGCAGGGAATCTGACATAGATTTTTGATTTTAGCCGACCTTGGAAAATCTGCAAATTTGCATTTAAGGCTGGAAAAAAGTAATTTTAAAAATTGACCTGTCGTCTATTGTAAAGCTATGAAAGCGATGATTCTAGCCGCCGGTTTCGGAACGCGGCTTTTTCCTTTAACCATCGACCGCACCAAACCAGCGATTCCGTTTCTCGGCAAGCCGCTGGTCGGCTACGTCGCCGAATACGTCGCCCGCTTCGGCTTTCGCGATGTGGTCGTCAATCTTCATCACCAGCCGGAATCGGTTAAAAAAGCCCTCGGCGACGGCGGCAGCTTCGGCGTCAATATCCAATACACAGTCGAATTGCCGGAAATTCTCGGCACGTCCGGCGCGCTCGACAACGCGCGGCATCTGCTCGAAGACGAAACTTTTCTCATCGTCAACGGAAAAATCATCACCGACATAGACATCGCCGCCGCCGTCGAAACGCACCGCAAAACCGGCGCGCTGGCGACGATGGTTTTAAAACCGAACGCGCGCCGCGAAAGATTTACCGAAGTCGTCACGGATGAAAACGGTTTTATACAGGAATTCGGCAATTTCCCCGCGCCTTTAACCGAAGAACAAAAACTCGACTCGCGGCTCGCGACTCTCGACTCGCCGCTGATGTTTACGGGAATTCATATTCTGGAACCGCGCGTTTTCGAATACATTCCGCGCGGCGTCTATTCGGACATTATTCCTTCGGTTTACATTCCGGCGATAAAAAACGGCGAAAAAATCGCCGCGCACGTGACCGACGCCAACTGGTTCGAGCTTTCGACCATTCCGCGCTATCTGGACATCAGCCTGGCGATGATGAAAAACGCGAGCGTCATACAGGGAAACAACTGCCAAATTTCGCCCGGCGCGAATATTTTTAATTCCGTCATCTGGGACGACGTTTCCATCGCCGCGGGCGCGACGCTGAACCGCACGATTATCGGCGACGGCGTCGCGATAAGAAACGGCGAGACTTTTGAAAACGCGGCAATCGTGCGCGCGGAAATGCTGACGCATTGCGCCGAGATTCCCGAAAAAGCCCTCAAAGGCTATCATCAGGGCGAAAATTATATCGTTCCGCTGAATCAATAAATAAAAAGCGGAATTTTCTGCCGCTGCCGCTGCCGACCGACGACGAATTTATGTTTCAAACATCCGCGCGCGAGCGTTTATTAAATTTTCTCTCCGGGCAAACGCCCGCCGCCGAAAAAAGCCGCATCGAGGTTCTCACGCCGGACGCTTCGACGCGCGAATTTTTTCGCATCGAGTGGCATAAACAGCCCGCCATCGCCTGTATCTACGGCGAAGCTTTCGTCGCCGCCGAGCAGAATTATCTGGACGTGACGAAGCTTTTTCTGGAAAGCCACCTGCCGGTCGCCGAAATTTACGCTTTTGACGAAGCTTCCGGCATAATCATTCTCGAAGATTTCGGCGATAAAATTTTGCGGGACGTTTTGCTGAAAGCCGCCGACGAAACGCGCGAAGCTTATCTCGGCGAAGCGATTCGGTTAATTGCCCGTATCCAGGCGGCGACGCCGAAAGCGTTCGAGCTCGCTTCGATTGCGTCAAAATTGAAATTCGACCGGGAAAAGCTCGGCTGGGAATTGAATTTTTTTAAAACACATTATTTCGAAAGCCTGCGAAAACAGAAGCTTTCGGCAGAAGACGAGGCGTTGTTGAGCGCGGAATTTACGGAAATCGCCGGCGAGCTGGAAACAAAGGCGAGCGTCTTGTGTCACCGCGATTTTCACGCGGCGAATCTGATGATTGACCGGCAGAGCCGCCTGCGCATCATCGACCACCAGGACGCGCGGCTCGGCTCGGTCACATATGATTTGGTTTCGCTTCTGCTCGACAGAGTTTCCGAGCCGCCCGCGCGCGCGTGGGTGCGCGAAAAGCGACTTTTCTTTCTGCGCGAAAGGGAAAACCTCGGGTTGGAGACGATTGACCCGGACGTTTTCGCCGGAGAATTTCATTTGCAGACGATTCAGCGATGTCTGAAAGCTACGGGGACGTTTTCGTATCAATCGGTTTTTCGCGAAAAAGCTCATTTTATTACGTTCATCAAACCGATGCTGCAAATCGTCCGGCAAGCCTGCGAGCGGCTGGAAAGATTTCCGCATTTGCAGAGAATTATCGACGAGAATCTGAAAAGCTCAACGTAAAAGCTGGATTCTGTTCGGTCGAAAATCAGCAGCGCCGCCGCTTAAATTCAATTCTTTCACGATTATGTGACGTTTTTCTTTGTCAGCCCAATAACAAAAAGCGATGCGGTTTCCGCCGACATCGACATCGAGCAGATTAGCTACATCAGTGGCTTTTTTCAGACCCTTCGCGTCGTAAAGCCAGAGCAAGCTTCTCACCTCGGATGTATTCGAATAAGGTTTTATCAGAAAAAGAATTTTCCCCGGCGTTTGATATTTGATTTCAAATTCTGCCATGTCATCGAATTTCTGTTCGCTCAAAAGTTTTGTTTCATTTGCCTGATGCTCGAAAACGCGCACAAAACCGTCGTCGCCGAGCGCAAAGACGATTTTTTCTCCGACCGTAAAACCGCCGAGCAGCCGCGCGGTCTTATCAACCGTTTTCGTCACCTGCAATAAAGTCTTTTCGGTCTTATTTTGAAAATCGAAAAAACGAATATGGTCGTCGTATTTCGCATATCTGTGCTGCAAAACAACACCACGATTCTTTTCGACGGCGAAAGCCCCGTTTCCGAATTGCAAAGCCGTTTCGACGACATTTTGCGGAAGCGCGGGCGAAATAATTTGAATCGGTTCGACGGCAAATTTCAAATCAGGCGAAATCGGAAAAAGGTCTTCGGTTTCGTCTCCCGCGCCGGAATGCTCGGTGTTGACGATGCGCCGCGTGCGCACATTAAAAGTTAATATTGTGGAATCTACGTCGCCGTCCGAAATGAAGGCTGTCAGTCGATTGTTGTCCAGCCACTGAATTTTCGAAACAAAAGCCGAAAAGGCAGCATATTTTTTCGAGCTTTGCGGCGTCAATAAAATAGTGGTCAGATGCGTATCCAAATTTCTGACTGTAATTGCCGTTAATTCCATACCGGCGCGGACGACGACGGTCGAAAAAGCGATTTGCCTGCCGTCGGGCGAAATTTTCGGGTGAACGGAATCGCCGTAATTTATCAGCCCGACGGTTTTCCCCGATACCCGAACGGCTTGCGGCTGCTGCGGAGGCTGCGCGCTAATCGACAAAGCAAAACCGCCTGAAACGATAAATATTAAAAAAGAAATCGCGCGAAACATTTTCGATTTCATACGTTTATTTTTCCTTTCAGAAAGGCTTTTATCACAGTTTTGACGTAAAATCTACAATTTTTGCCAATTTAAAAAAAAATCGACCGTTTATAA
>DATHBC010000918.1:0-7903 GCA_035296345.1 Pyrinomonadaceae bacterium
GAGACAAGCCCGGCGTGCGGAACTGGTCTTCGCCTTCGGCGTCGAGCAGCGCGCCGCCGACAATCGTCGTGCCGCCGTCCGGGACGGTCACGTAGGTTTTCATTCTCTGCGTGTTGATGGCGGGCGTTCCGCCGATGCCGATAAGGCGACCGACCGAATTATTTTCGGCGACGATGTCCAGAAGAACCGTTCCGACGTCGGTAATCTGCGGCGTGACTTCCAGGCGCAGCGGAACCGAAACGTATTCGGTCGTCAGCGCGACCGCCGTGCCGGCTGAGCCGGGCTGCGTGGTGACGATGGGAATCTGCGTGCCGCTTTCGATTTCGGCTTTGCGATTGTTCAGGGTCGTCACGCGCGGCGTGGCGATGGTTTTGGCTTGTCCTTTATTTTCGCCCGCGGTCAGCAGCATATTGATTTGCGCCGTGCCGAAAATGCCGGTCGTCAGGCTGAAAACCGAGTTGGCGAGCTGCGATTGCAGGCTGCCGTTGGGATTTACCTGACCGGGAAGCTGTAATAATCCGCCGTTGTTTTGTTGTCCTTCTGCGGGCGGTTCCAGCGGCAAGGTCGAAAATCCGCCGCCGCTGCCTCTGTTGCCCAGCAGAACAGCCGAGAGCTGAACGCCCAAATCGCGGCTGAAATTGCGCGAGGCGATGACGATGCGCGCTTCGATTTCGACCTGCGGCTCGGGATTATCGAGCAGCAGAATCAACTGGCGAATAGCGTCGATGTTTTCGCGCACGTCCGTAATAATCAAAGTGTTGCTGCGCGTATCGACCTCGACCGCGCCGCGCCGCGAAAGGCGTTTTTTGACGACGCCCAGGATTCCCTGGTCGACGCCCGTTCCGCCGCCGCCGCCGCCGCTCGTCGTTCCGCCCTGAAAGCTGGTTTGCGAAGCGCAAGTTCCGGCACAGGCGTAATTAAGACGAATAAATTCCGTGTAGAGCGGCGAGCTGTCGAGCGCCGTTTCCCTGATTTTCGCCGCGACAGCCGCCTCGTTGGCGAGCGTTTCGCGCTTGGCGACGCGGAGAATCGGACCGTTGACCTGCACGCCCAAATCCTGCGATTGCAGAATCGAATCGAGCGCGATGTTCCACGGCACATCGCTGACGTTGACCGTCACGGGAACTTTTTCCACCGATTTGTCGATGACGAAGTTGACGCCGTATTGCTCGGTGATGTAGTTAAGAATATCGCGTATATCGGCGTTGACGACATTCAGGTTAATCGGCTCGCCGATAAAGCCGGGTTTTCCGTAATCCGTGCCTTGACGCGGCGTGCCGACTCTCTGCGCGGAAACCGCCAGAGTAAATAAACCGATTATCATTAAAGCGAGCGCGGCTCTCCTGAAGCCGAAACTGCTTAGTTTTTGAAGAAAAGTCATTGTTTCCTCCCTCACAAATCCGCCTGCCCTCTCAAGGGATAGGGATATGTCTAGGTTTTTAATTGGATTTTATCTGTCTGTCTGTCTGTCGGGCGCGGTTGAAAGGGGAAAGCCCGACCGCGCGTTTAATATGTCGGATTGTTAAGCTGATTGCTGCTGTTACTGCTGTTACTGCTGTTGCTGCTGTTTGTTGTCGGCGACTTTGACGGGTTTTCTTTCCGCCGCTTTATTACCGGAAGAAGATTTTTGCCTGCCTTTTTTGGTTTTATCCGTCGACGGCTTCTTTGCCGCTTCTTTCGAATTTTCCGTCGCCGGCTGGCGCGCCATCTCGTCGAGCGGCGAGATAATCTGCTGCTGCTGCGTCGGCGCGGGCGTTACGGGCTGAGTTTTATTTTCGGCGGTATTGGCTGAGGTTGGCGAGGTTGTTTGGGCGGTTGTTTGAGTTGCGGCAGGGTTGGTTTCGGTTTTAGCGGTGGTGGTGGTTTCAACCGGAGCCGTGCCGTTGACTTCCTGCTCGACGGTGTATTGCCGCAGCGATTTGCTTTCTTCGGACGCGATAAATTTACCGTTCGTCCACTTGGTCACGCGGCGGAAAACCAGTTTGTTTTCTTCAATCGCGACGAGCTGACCGTCAAAAAACTTTTCGCCCGGATAGATTGTGTAGGAAAGATTTATCGGCTTGGCTTCGACCATCGCCGCGTAGCCGCGCGGCGTGCGAAAGATTCCGGTGACCGCCATTTCGTCGAGCGTCAGCACGCTGGTCACTTTCGGAATCGGCTGGTTGCTCGCCACCGCCTGCTCGCGCATGCGTTTATAATAATTGATGCGTTCCTGGATGGCGGGCGGAACGACCGGCGCGGGCGCCGCCGGGATGGGTTTGACAATTGTTTTGCCTTCTTTGGTCACTACCGTGGTCGTTTTGGCGTTCGGGTCGCGCGGTTTCGCCACGCCTAATTTTTGAAACGGGTCGCGCACCTGACCGCTGGCGGGCATCACGCTTCCGGCAGCCAGCAGAAAGCCCGCGGCGGCGATGCTCAAACTTATGAAACGTAATATTTTCGATTTTTTCATCATAGCTTTTTCTCTCTTCAACAAAACTCTTCGGCTTTTCGGGTTTTATCTATCGACCGGCGGGGACGGTGACGGGCGTCTGCGCGTTCGGCACGGTGACCTGCGCGGGCGCGGCGTTCGGGGTTGCGCCGTTCGGCTGCTGCGGATTGTTTGCCGCCGTCAGATTTTCCGGCGAAGCGTAAAAAGCCGTCAGCAAAAATTGCGCGTGCAGCGTTTTGTCGGGCGATTGTTTTTCGAGCTGCTTTAAGTTGAAATCGCTGATTGAGACGATTCTTTGCAGCTTCGCCATTTTTTCAAAAAAGGCGCGCAGGTTATTAAAATTGCTGTCCACTTCGACCTCGACCGGCTTTGCCATAAAGCCGTCCTGCTGCGTGTCGTCGCGCGGTGAAAAGCGCATCACGATAAGGCGGCTGTCGCGCGCGGTGTCCTGAAGTCCCTGCAAAATGTTGGTGATTTCGCGCACTTCGGGAAGAAGAACTTTC
The DNA here is from genome assembly GCA_035296345.1 of Pyrinomonadaceae bacterium. Classification (GTDB taxonomy): domain Bacteria; phylum Acidobacteriota; class Blastocatellia; order Pyrinomonadales; family Pyrinomonadaceae; genus JALZHR01. The sequence continues at coordinate 2,935 of DATHBC010000918.1, forward strand.
AACTCGTCGTATTCCGCCGATTTGCTGGCATAGAGCGAGCGAAATTCGTTGATTCGCTGCGTGGCGATTTGCGCCGCCTGATTTTTGGCTTGATATTGCGACACCTCGTCGTTTATCAATTGAGTTTCGGCGCGCGTGACGCTGGTCACGAAATACCAGACGCCCAGATAAATTATCGCCCCGACGCCGACCAGTATCAGAAGCTGCCAATGCCAGGCGAGTGCTTTTAATTTTTCCATCGTAGTTTTCCTCGTTCTGCTGTTACATTACTTTCCGCGCGAGCCAATCAGGCGCGGCGGCTGGAGATAAGAGTTATTTATCCTGATTTTTTGCGACCTGCGGATTTGCGGGGCTTGGCGCGTTCGGAGTTTGGGCGTTAGGCGTTTGTCCGGCGGGCGTATTAGCATTAGCCTGCACCGGCTGCTGGTCGGCGTTGGGTTTTCCGTTCGCCGTGTAAGAGGTGCGAATGGTAAAGTTGACCGTTTCCAGCTTCGGAGTTTCCGCCGCGCCCGTCGGCATTCCGGCTGGCGACGCGACCTGATTGCTCTGAATTTCTTTGCGCTGCGTCTCGATGTTCAGATTCGAGAAAAGCCCGGAAGAAAATTCGAGGCTGCGTCCGAACTGCGTGACGGCGGCTTCGTCCGGCGAGTTTCCTTTAATCGTCAGCTGGTCGCCTTTTTGCTCGATGCTTTCCAGATAAAGTCCCGGAACCATGCCGATTCTTTCGCGGACGGCTTCCAGCACCGAGCTCGGACCGGACTGCGATGCGCGCAGAGCCTTAATGGCGTTGATGCGGGCGTCGATATTGGCGATTTTCTGCTCTAAATCTTTCTGCTCTTTCATCACCTCTTCCAGTTCGGCGGCGATTTTCTTTTGCTCGTCGAGCTGGCGCTCGGCGTCGGCTTTCTGCATCTGCGTCGAGACGATGTCCCAGGCGACGACCGTAATCGTCAGAACCGTGACGACCAGCGCCATCAAAAGCAGGCGCGAAGTCGGGCTGGCGACTTTCTTTTCGACGACAACGACGGCGGAGGCTTGTTTGTCGGTTACAGATTCTAAAAGGTTTATTTTAATCATCTTTTTCTTATTCCACTCCTCTTAGTGCCAGACCGACGGCGACCGCCATCTCGGGCATAATTTCACTCAAGTAGTCGGGGTCGAACTTTCGTGCATCGACCTTGATTTGACGAAACGGGTCGAGCACTTCGACGGGCAGCTCGAGGCGCGCCGAAAGTTCTTCGGGCAGTCCGGAGAGCTTTGAGCCGCCGCCGGAAATCAAAATTTTCTGGACGGGAACGCCGCCGTCTTCGCTGGTCGCGCGGTAAAAATCGAAGGTTTTCTGAATTTCCATCGCCACCATTTCCATCACGTTATCCATTAAAGGCTCGATGGCTTTTTCCTCGACGCCTTCGGTTCCGTCGACCACGCCGCGCTTGACGGCTTCGGCTTGCTGGTAACTCAAACCGAGGCTGCGCTGCAATACGTCGGTAAACTGGCTGCCGCCGATGGTGATGTCGCGCGTAAACAGCGAGCGGTTGCCCTGCACGATATTGACGTTCATCGTCGATGCGCCGATGTTCAATAAGGTTACGACGTCCGTCGCGGCGGGCTGATAATTGACTTCGTAGCAGTTTTGCAGCGCGAAAGTATCGACGTCGATGACGATGGGCTGTTTTCCGGCAAATTGAATGACCTGTTTCAGGTTGTCGATGCGCTCGCGCTTGCAGGCGGCGATTAAAACCGTGGTGGCTTCGGAGTTTTCCGCCGTCACGTGATAATCGAGGCTGACGTCGGCTAAATCGTACGGAATATGTTCTTCGGCGTGCCAGTCGATTGATTCTTCCAGCTCGTCGCGGCTCATCGGCGGCAAAACGATATTTTTAACGATAACCGAGTGACCGCTGACGCCCGTGACGACCTGCGCGGACTTTATCTGATGGTCGTTGCAAACGTTTTGAATAACGTCCGAGACGGTGTTGAGCTCCATAATCTGACCATCGACGATGGTGTTGTCGGGCAGATTTTCAAAACCCAAACTGACGAGGTTCAGGCTGCTCATTTTGCCTTCGAGCTCGACGACTTTCACGGAACTGGAGCCGACATCCAAACCGGCGACACTTTTCTTTTTACCGAACAGCATTATCTTCTCCTTACTTTCTTGCTTTTTTTATCGCGGCGTGCGACGTGAAAATTTAAAAAATTAAACGGGCATTTTGCTTTTATTGGAAATGAATTTTGTCACCTTGACGAAACCAGCAACTACTTCGGACAGGACTCCTCTGGGACAGGGCTAAACTGCAGGACTCAAGCCAAAATACCCGTTTGTTTTCCATCTGTGTTTGATGAGCGCAACATTTGATAAAATCTTTTGTATGCGAAATTAGAAACCTTTTGTGCTTTCAGGTGACGATAGGAACAGCGCCGTATCTGCTGCTGTTAAAATTAAACTACAAGATTTAACAAACATTGTCAACAAGTATTTGCATTGTTTAACAGCAAAATGAAAGTTTTTCTTTCACGATGATTCCGCCGTCCGGTCAAAGTGAATAATCGACCGGTGGGATGAGCGACGGCAAGCTTGATTATACGCGCGGTTTCCTGCGGTTTTTCCGGCGGAAAAAGATGCGAAAAAAATGCAAAACGCCGAGCGCAAAATGGATTGATTCCTCAGTTTTGCACCTGGCGTTTTGCATTTTCCAGCGCGCAGGCTTCCATTCGCAAAGCTCGCGCCGGGAACGCGAAGACGTTCCCTTATTTCAGAAATCGGGTTCGGCTCGACTTTAGTTTTCCCTGCTTTTTTCCGCAGCAGAAGCGTCGACGATATATCTGCTCCAAATCGCGCCGCGCAATTGCCCGGCTAATTTGGAATCTATTTTTTCGAGCGTTTTAAGCTGTTCGTAAGCCGCGTCGCGTTTGCCGTTCACCAGGTAGCTGACTGCCAGATTGCAGACGGCGGCGGCGAAATCCGGTTTCAGACGGACGGCTTCGAGATAATATTTCAGCGCTTCCTTCTTCTTTCCTATCCGGTCGTGGACGACGCCGAGATTGTTGTGAATCTGCGGCAGCTTCGGATTGAGAGATTCGGCTTTTCTGAGGCTGGCGAGCGCTTCCGTGTAACGACCGAGCGAGTAAAGCGCGTAGCCGCGACTGCTGTGCGCCTCTGCGAAATCGGGCTGAAGCTTGATTGACTCGTCGAACCGCCCGACAGCTTCTTCGTGCGCGCCGCTCAGGGTCAAAGCGACGGCGTAGTTGCAGAGCGTCGTCGCGTCTCCGGCATTCAGCTTCAGCGCCTCGCGAAAAACGGGCAGACTTTCCTGATAAAAGCCCTTCGCGCTCAACGCTTCGCCCAGACTTGCCCGCGCGTTGGCGCTGCCCGGAGCGATTTCGACCAGCTCATTGAAAATCCTGAGGGCATCGTCGTATTTTTCCATTTCCAGAAAGGAGCGTCCCAGATTAAAGCGGCAGGCGAAACAATCGGGTTTCAGCTCGATAGCCCGCAAAAACAATGCAGCCGCCTGTTTATAATCGGATTCGGCGAGCGCCTTTCTCACTCCCGAGTTGTTCAAATCGACGAAGCTCGGCGTCGCTGCGACTACTGCGGCGCTTGTCGAACCAATCTTATTTTCGGTCGCTGCCGGATTCGCCCGTTCATCGTCGATGACCTGCAAATTCCGGGTTTTCATCTGCGCGTTTATTGACCATGACAACGTTAAGACTGCCAGAAGAAGTATGTATATTTTCCGCATGATTATTCTCCTTAAAGAAAGCAAACGAATAATCGTTTGTCCGTATGAATGAATGAATGAATGAATGGATTGGTTGATTCAAAGAACGGTTTGAGCAAAGAAAGAAAGATAGAAAGATGAAATGCTCTTTTTAAGTCGAACCCAACCCGCTTTTACTCGTCGAAGAAAATGAATCTCTAGCGCTGAAGAAAATTGTTTTCTACAGTTGAAACACCGCCGAACCGGGTTTTATGACAAAAATGGTATGATTCGGCTTCCCGCAAGTCCGGGCGGCGTATCGTTTCGTAAACTGCTGCTGGAGGTAACTACGATTTTATGCGGAATTGGTTTCAGGAGAATTAACCAAGAAACAGCCGGAGGAAATCAGCCGCGAAAGAACACGAAAAAGACACGAAAGAAGAATAGGAAAATCAGCCGCCGATAAGCGCAAATATCATGAATGAAAAAGCGATAAATAATTAGTGATGCTCGCGCTTATTCGCGGCTGACTCTTTTTCGTGTTTCTTTCGTGTTCTTTCGCGGGTAATCATTCTTTATCATTTCCCAGTAGCCGACATCGATCCACCTGCCGAATTTAAAACCGACCTCGCGAAAATGCGCGACTTTTTCAAAGCCGAATTTTTCGTGCAGGCGAACGCTCGCCTCGTTCGGCAGAGAGATTCCGGCGATGACGGCGTGAATCCCGGGTTTCCGCGCCAGCGCGGCGAATAATTTCTGATAGAGCAGGCTGCCGATTCCTCGCTGCTTCAAATCGTTTTTGACGTAGACCGAAACTTCCGTCGAATGCCTGTAAGCCGCGCGTTCTTTATATTTCGTCGCGTAAGCGTAGCCGAGAATTTCGCCGCCCGTTTCCTCTTCGGCGACCAGATAAGGATAATTTTCGCCGATGGCGCGGATGCGTTTTTCCATTTCGCCGGAATCTAACGTTTCCGTCTCGAAAGTCGCGTGCGAAGTCTCGATGTAATAATTATAAATTTCGACGATTTGCGCGGCATCGGCTGCGGGTTTGGCAAAGCGAACGTTCATTTTATTTTTTTCGGGAAAATCAATTCACAAATGTATCCGAACAGGAGCCATTGAAAAATGCTCCAGACGGAAACCAGTAAAATGGTCAAGTTGCTGACTTGAATGAAACTTTTTCCCTCGCGCGGCGCGGACGGAAAAAGAAATTTCTCGGTTAATTCCGCCGCCACAATCGCCGGAAGGTTTATGATAAAGGCTAT
>DATHBC010000919.1:0-6133 GCA_035296345.1 Pyrinomonadaceae bacterium
AGCAGGGAATCAGGCTTAACGGACAGAAAAAATATGACGAAGCCATCAAAAAATTCGAGCAGGTTTTGCAGGAAAATCCGACGAACGACTTCGCTCTTTACGAGCTGGCGCTTTCGCACTACAACAAAAAAGATTTTCCGAAGGCTCTGGAATCGGCTTATAAGCTCGTTCAGTATAAAGGCAAAATCGGTTTGCTCGGCTACGGCATGATTGCCAATATTCTGGACGACGGGGGCAAGCCGAAAGAGGCAATCGAGCTTTACCAGAAAGCCATCAAGCAGCTCGACGGCGACGCCGCATATAAATCGGAGGTGGCGAATCTGTATTTTAATCTGGGCGTCACATACGTCAGGCAAAAGCAGTTTACGGAATCGCGCGAGGCTCTGAAAAAAGCCGTCCAGCTCGATTTTAACTATCCGAACTCGCATTATCTTCTGGCGGAAGTTTTTCAAGGCTCGAAATACAAGGTTCCGGCGCTTTTGGCGGCGGCGCGTTTTATCACGACGGAGATAAATTCGCCGCGCTCGAAGCGTTCGGTCGAAATCTTTGCCGGCAATCTGAACAGCGCGAAAAAGAACGGGGAAACCGGCAACATCAGCATTTTTCTCGACCTCAACGCGCCGAAAGACGAAGGCGATTTCGGAATGTATGAACTGCTGCTCGGCACGCTGACGAGCGTCACGAACAAAAAAGATAAAAACAAGACGCAGGAGGAGATTTTCGCCGCCGCCGTCGATACGCTCGTCGGAATTTTAGAGGGCGACAAAAAGCTCGCCTCGACCTTTGTCGGGAAAACCTACATTCCGTTTATGGTCGATATGAAGAAAGCCGGTTACTCCAAAATCTTCGCCTATCTCGTCATGCAGCAGCAGGGCAACAAGGAAGCCGAAAAATGGCTCATTGACCAGGGACAAAAAACCGTCGATTTCATCAACTGGGAGAAAACCTACCAGCAAAGGAAATAAAATTTAACTGAGAACTGAGAACTGATAACTGAGAACTGAGAATTAAAAGCTGATAGCTGACTGCTGAAAGCCGACAGCTATTATCAGTTCTCAGTTCTCAGTTACCATCATCGTTCCCGTTCCTTCATCCGTAAAAACTTCGGACAAAAGCGCGTTGCGCGTCGTGCCGCCGATAACGTGTGCCGAGCGGACGCCGCGGCGCAGGATGGAAATCAGATTTTGCAGTTTCGGAATCATCCCGCCCGTCGCCTGTCCGCTCGCTATCATCGCTTCGGCTTCGGCGGCGGAAAGGCGCGACAATTTTGTTTCGGGGCTGTTGGCGTCCGTGTAAATTCCGTTGACGTCCGACAGCAAAACCAGCTTTTCGGCTTTTAACTGCACGGCGATTTCCGCAGCAATCGTGTCGGCGTTGATGTTGAAAACCCTGCCTTCGTCGTCAGCGGCGAGCGAGGAAATCACGGGCAGATAATCGTTTTCCAGAAGCAGGTTCAAAAGACGCAGATTTATTTCGACGACGTCGCCGACGTGCCCGAAATCGACCGTTTCCGTCGCGCCCGTGTGTTTGTTCGTTATTTCTTTCGGCGGGCGGCGGACGGCTTTCACCACGTCGCCGTCGATGCCGGAAAGCCCGACGGCTTCGATGCCGCGATTGCGCAGCGCGGCGAGAATATCGGTGTTGATTTTCCCGGCGAAAATCATTTTCGCCAGCTCCAGCGTATCGTCGTCCGTCACGCGCCGACCTTCGATAACGGTTTGCACGACGCCCAGTTTATCGGCGAGCTGCGTCAGTTGCTTTCCGCCGCCGTGAACGACGCAGAGCCTGATTCCGACCTGATGCAGCAGCGCCAGCTCTTCCGTCAGAGACAGCAGGTTCGCCTTATCTTCGGTAACTTTGCCGGACAATTTGACGACGAAGGTTTTGCCCTTAAAACGTTGAATATAAGGCAGAGCCTCGCGCAGAAGATTTAGATTTTCACCAATCATTTTATCAATTTTGCCATAATCGCCTTTTGAACGTGAAGACGATTTTCCGCCTCGTCAATCACCAGCGAGTTTGCCGAATCAATCACGCCGTCCGTGACGATGACGTTGCGCCGCACGGGCAGGCAATGCATGAAAATCGCGTCTCGCGTCAGCCGCATTTTCGCTTCGTCGACAATCCAGCGGTCGCGATAGACGGCGCGCTCGGCAACGTCCCGCGCGGCGTTTCCGTAATGCCGGAAACTGCCCCAGCTTTTCGCGTAGACGACTTCCGCCGCCTCAAAAGCGGAATCTATATCGTTGACGATTTCCACGCTGCCGCCGTTTTCCCGCGCCTCGTTTTCGATTTCCCGCATCAATTCCGCGTCGAGTTCAAAGCCTTTCGGGTGAGCGATGCGCAAATCGTGCCCGAACTGCGCGCAGGCAAGCGCGAAACTGTTCGGCACAGCCATCGGCAGCGGCTTCGGATGCCACGCCCACGTCAGCAAAACCCGTTTTTTCGCCGCGCCGAATCTTTCGCGAATCGTCAGCATATCCGCCATCGACTGGCACGGGTGATGCATCGCCGATTCGAGATTAATCAAGGGCTTTGTCGCGTATCCGGCAAACGCCGATAAAACCGGCTCGGCGCGCTCCGCTTCCCAATCCTTCAATTCCGCAAACGTCCGCACTCCGATTGCCGCGACGTATCTTTCCAGAACGCGCACGAATTCCTTCAAATGCTCGGTCTTGTCGCCGTCCATCACCGCGCCGTCGCGATGTTCGAGCGTCCACGACGAACTGCCCGGCTCTAAAATCACCGCGTTTCCGCCAAGCTCGTAAACGCCGACCTGCATCGAGGCGCGCGTTCTGAGCGACGGATTGAAAAAAACGAGCGCGACGGATTTTCCGCTCAAAGGTTTTTCATTCGCCTTGCCGTTTTTGAAACGCAGCGCGGATTCCAGAATTTCTTCCAGCTCGGCGCGCGAAAATTCGTTTGTTTTTAGAAAATTATTCATTTTTGCTGCAATTATATTAAACGAATTTAACTCCGTCGCGGTTGATTTTCGTGACATAAATATAAAAATCAATCGTCGTCCGCTCGTAAATTTCGCGCATCGCCGTTTCGACTTTTCGCGCCGTTTCCGGAGTTTCGCTGAGCATAAAAACGCTCGGACCGGAACCGGAAATTCCGCCGCCGAGCGCGCCCGCGCTCAGTGATTCGCTTTTCAAATCGTCGAAACGAGGAATCAGGCGTTTTCTGACCGGCTCAATCAAAAAGTCTTCGAGCGAGCGCGAAATCAATCCATAATCGCCTTTCGATAAAGCGGCGACGAGCGCGCCGAGATTGCTCCATTGGCGAATCGCGTCTTTCAGCGGTACGCTTTCGGGCAAAATCTCGCGCGCGTAGGAAGTTTTGATTTCGATTTGCGGGTGAATGACGGTCGCGAACAGCGGCGGAAATTCGAGCGCCGCGATGTCGAGCGGATTGGTCGAGCGAACCAGCACGAAACCGCCGAAAAGACACGGCGCGACGTTGTCGGCGTGGCGCGATTGCGAAGCGACGAATTCGCCGGACATCGCAAATTCGGCGAGCTGGAGTCGCGAAAAACGATTTTCCAGCAGGCGATTTGCCGCCGCGACCGCGCCGACCGCGCTTGCCGCGCTCGAACCGATTCCGCTGCCGGGCTTGATGCGCTTGGTGATTTCGACTTCAAAGCCGATGCGTTCTTCCGTTTCGCCGAGCATCGCCAGCAGCGCGACGCCGGCGACGTTTTTTTCGGCTTCCGACGGCAGATTATACCGGTCGTGATTGACGATTTTCACGGTTTTCTCGTCAATCAGGCGCACGGTCATTTCGTCGCACGGCGCTTCGAGCGCGAAACCGAGACAATCAAAGCCGCAGACGACGTTTGAAACCGTCGCGGGCGCGAGCACGCTGATTTCCTTCATAATTTAGCAAATGGCGAAATTCGTATTATGATTAACGAGGCGGAAAGCGCGCGGGCTTCCGCCTTTTTCAAGATAATGCAATACTTTAGCACAAACCGAAAATCACCTCACGCCGGTTTCGGCGAAGCCGTTCTTAACGGTCAGCCGCCCGACAAGGGCTTATATTTTCCGGAAAAAATTCCGACGCTTTCCGCGGATTTCTGGAAAGGTTTTCCGGCGAAATCGAAAGAGCAAATCGCCTTTGAAGTCATCCAGCCGTTTGTCGGCGCGGAGATTCCCGACCGGAAGCTTTTCGAGATTTGCGCCGAGACGGTAAATTTCGATTTTCCGCTCGTCCGCATCACGGATTCCATTTACACGCTCGAACTTTTCCGCGGCGCGACGCTCGCTTTCAAGGACGTCGGCGCGCGGTTTATGAGCCGCTGTCTGCGCTATTTTTCGCGTGAAAAGCGCGAGAAAACAATCGTCATCGTCGCCACTTCCGGCGACACGGGCGGCGCGGTGGCAAACGGCTTTTTCGGTGTGGAAGGCGTCGAGGTCGTGATTTTGTATCCGCGCGGGAAAGTCAGCCGCGTGCAGGAATTGCAGCTGGCGACGCTCGGACGAAACGTGGCGGCGCTGGAAGTCGAGGGCAATTTCGACGATTGCCAGACGCTGGCGAAAACCGCGCTTGCCGACGAGGAACTGAAAAAACGGGTTTTTCTGACCTCCGCCAACTCGATAAACGTCGCGCGCTGGCTGCCGCAGCAATTTTATTATTTTTACGCTTTGCAGCAATGGCGCGAGCAGGAAAACGCGCCCGTCATCAGCGTTCCGAGCGGAAATTTCGGCAATCTCGCCGCCGGGATTCTGGCGCACGTCGCGGGTTTGCCGTGCGAAAAATTCATCGCCGCGTGCAACGCAAACGACGCGGTTCCGCAATTTCTCGAAAGCGGAAATTTTCAGACGAAGCCGTCTATTCCGACGCTTTCCAACGCGATGGACGTCGGCAATCCTTCGAATTTCGTGCGGATTCTGGAAATTTTCGATAACGATTACGTGAATTTGAAAGATAAGCTGGAAGCTCGAAGCGTTTCCGACGAATCGACGGCGAAGACGATGCGCGAGGTTTACGAAAAATACGCGTACGTTCTCGACCCGCACGGCGCGGTCGGATTTTACGCGCTGGAAAAATACCTGGAAAAAAATCCGCGGCAGAAAGGCTTTTTTCTCGAAACGGCGCACCCGGTAAAATTCGATTCGGTAGAAAAAATCCTCGGAACCTGCGGCGAAACGCCCGCAGCCGTTCGGGACTTGCTCGGACGCGAAAAGCAAAGCGTTGAAATTTCAACTGATTATAGTGAATTGAGACAATTTTTATTAAGCAAAATTTAATCTTTAAATCAACGAATTTATAATTTTGCATTGACTCAAAATTCGGTTTAAGATGCTGGTGCAAAAATCAAAGCTTTCGCTTTCGGCGAGGAGAAAATTTATGAAAAGAAATTTGATTATCAGTTCGGTATTATTGACCGCATTATTCGCGCTCGCTTCGTTTGCTTCCTTTTCGACCTCGGCAAAAACGACCGGCGGGCAGGGCAGCGGATGCCCTTACGTCTGCCGCGAAGAATACAAGATTTGCGTGAAGAGAAAAGGCTCGAAATGCCGCGCGAAAATGAGTAAATGCCTGCGAATGTGTCCGAAATAAGCGAGTATGAAGGTTTTAAAATTCGGCGGTTCTTCGGTCGGAAACGCCGAAAATATCGTGAAAGTCGCCGGCATCGTCAAAAAATCGCTGGAAAAAGATTTTTGTCTCGTTGTTTTGTCCGCCATGCACGGCGTGACCGACGCGCTGATTGAAATCGGAAAAACAGCGGAAAACGGCGACGAAAGCTTTCGCGGAAAAATCGGCGATTTTGCCGAAAAACATTTTGAGACAATCGGAAAATTGGTTCCGCAAAACTCTCAAAACGCAATCTCGGATTTTGTCGAATCACAAATCAGCGAGCTCAGGAAAATTTGCGAAGGCGTATATCTGCTGCGCGAGCTCAGCCCGCGAACGCTCGACCGAATCGCGAGCTTCGGCGAAATTCTCTCGACAAAAATCGCCGCCGCCAAATTCGATTCAGCCGGAATCGAAAACGTCTGGAAAGACAGCCGCGAGTTGATTCGCAGCGACTCGAATTTCGGCTTTGCGGCGGTCGATTTTTCAAAAACGAACGGGCAAATCAGCGAGTTTTTTCAAAATTCCGAAGCCCGGCTTCATATTTTGCCCG
>DATHBC010000920.1:0-1830 GCA_035296345.1 Pyrinomonadaceae bacterium
GTCATTATTCTTCACCTCCAGCTTTTGACGATTATTTTAAAATGTTAAAAGACCTTGCTGATAGCAATAAGAGAAATAAGAAGGTTACGTTAATTATCTACGATGAGAATACAGCTCGTAAGGCTCGATTAGAACAATTTGGTCAGGATTGGGAAAAGATTAGGACAAGTAATAAGTTTGAGAATTATTATTCTGCCAGGTCAATATCCGATAAGCCGGAAGACAAAGAAAAGTTCTTTGAAGATTTCGAGAAAAGAGAGAGAAAGCTCAAGTGCGAGATAGCTGGATATAAAGGCATTACTATTAAAGAAGTAAGTGAAACATTGCCCCTCTTTTTCTGGATTGTCGATAAGAGACAAGCGGGCTTTTCATTTTATACTTATGGTGACGAGGCGAAGGAAACATCATTTGAGTCAATTGATGCCTCTCTTATAAATATTTTGTTGGAAAGTGAAAAGGCTATCACATTTAAAGCTAAGGAATTTAATCGAACAATCTGCCAATAATATAAATAACTCAGAAACTTTTTGTTTTCTCACATAGAAAAGATGCAAAGGTTATAAATCAAGTTTCACACTTAATATGCAATTGGTTCGAACGTTTTAATAAAGTTTAATTCCTTCCTCGACAATCTTCTTCGCTTTAATTGCCGCAAAACGTCCGAGCGGCTTGAATTGCTTGCCTTTCGCCTCGTTGTAGGAAACGAAAAAATGCTCGATTTCGCCGAGCAGCGTTTCGTTTAAATCGTTGATTGATTTCACGTCTTCGTGAACGCGCGAGTTGGCGGCGACGGCGAGCAGGCGGTCGTTGCGCTCGATTTTTCCGTCGCGCTCGGTCTGCTCGGCTTCGATGACGCCGACCAGTCGCGCCGGCACGAGACAGCCGACAAAAGCCGGCTCGTCCATTAAAACCAGAACGTCGAGCGGGTCGCCGTCGCCGCCGAGCGTGTTCGGGATAAAACCGAAGTCGAACGGGAAAAAATGCCCGACCGCCAGCACGCCTTTCAGGACGAAAAGACCGAGTTTTTCGTCAAAGGCGTATTTGTTGCGGCTCTTTTTCGGCGTGTCGACGATGACGTTCAGGTCGCCGGATTCGGCGTCGAACGGCGGAATTTTATCAAACGGGCTGGATGATTTTTTCTGCATAAAATAATTTCGAAAATGAATTTATATCTTTAGCTCTCGTTTGCTTTCGCTTTCACGCGCAGCCGTCCGAATTCCCGCAAAAGCGGTTTCAGTCGCTGAACCGTTTCGTCGTGCGCCGCGCCGTTGGTGGCTAAAATGCCGTTGTGATTCTGCACGTCGTGCAAATCGTAGCGCAGCGGGTCGCCGAAAAGGTCGGTCATTTTCCCGCCCGCTTCTTCCAGCACAATCTGCGGCGCGCACGTATCCCAAAACTTCGTGCGCGCGCTCAAGTGAATATACAAATCGCAGATTTGCTGCGCGAGCAAGCCGATTTTGATGCCGACCGAGCCGCGCTGGATTTCCTGCCGGAAGCCGAAATCTTCGATAATACGATGCATTTTCGGGCTGCGATGATTGCGGCTCGAAGCCAGCAGCATCCCGGTAAAATCGGTTTTGTCCGAGACGTTCAGGCGTTTCGGCGCTTCTTCATTCTGAACCATAAACGCGCCCGCGCCTTTGGCGGCAAAATACAGGGTGTTGTGAACGGGCAGAAAAACGACGCCCAAAATCACTTCGCTTCCGTCGGTCAAACCGATTTGCACGCCGAAATCGCCGTCTTTTTTGATGAATCCCCAAGTGCCGTCAATCGGGTCAATCATCCAGACGCGTTTGCCGAAAAGCCGATCTTCGGCATTGTCGGTTTCTT
>DATHBC010000921.1:0-3844 GCA_035296345.1 Pyrinomonadaceae bacterium
GTGGCGCTGATGCCTTTTGCGCTCAATGATTCGACGCGCTTTATCAGCCCGACGAAAACGCCCGAATATCTCGCCGCCGGAAAGCCCGTGGTTTCCACGGCGATTCGAGATGTCGTGCGCCCGTACGGCGAACAGAATCTGGTTGCCATCGCCAAAAACGCCGACGAATTTATCGAAGCGGCTGAGCGCGCGATGAATGAGAACCGTGCGGAAAAGCTGGCGGCGGTCGATAAATTCCTGCTGCAAACTTCGTGGGATAAAACATGGCGGCGAATGAAGGATTTGATTGCCGAAGCCATCGCCGAACGCCGCGCCAAAGCGTCGGACAAAGAACGTTTCGGCAAAAAAACGACGGTTGGAACGTAAATTGCTAAAAGTAGGTTTGCGCTCTAAATAATGCATTAAAAACGAACAGGGGAAGGGAATAAAATGTTTGACTATCTAATTGTAGGAGCCGGTTTCGCCGGCAGTGTCCTGGCGGAGCGTCTCGCAAACGGTTCAGGCAAAAAAGTTTTGATTTGTGACAAGCGCCCGCATATTGCCGGGAACGCTTACGACTGTTACAACGACGCGGGAATTCTGATTCATAAATACGGACCGCATATCTTTCATACCAACTCGCGCGATGTTTTCGATTATCTCTCGCGTTTTACCGAATGGCGGCAATACGAGCATCGCGTTCTGGCGTCGGTTGACGGCATGTTGCTGCCGATTCCGATTAATCTCGACACGATTAACAAGCTTTACGGCTTGAATCTGACCTCGTTTGAGATGGTCGAGTTTCTGAAAACTCTCGGCGAAAAACGCGAGCACATCAAAACTTCGGAAGACGTCGTCGTCTCGACCGTCGGGCAGGAGCTTTACGAAAAGTTTTTCCGCAATTACACGCGCAAACAATGGGGCTTAGACCCCTCGGAGCTGGACGCTTCGGTGACGGCTCGCGTGCCGACGCGCACGACGCGTGACGACCGCTATTTCACGGATTCGTATCAGGCGATGCCGAAATACGGCTACACGCGGATGTTTGAAAATCTGCTCGACAGCCCGAACATCAAAATCGTCCTGAACTGCGATTATCGCGAACTGCTCGAAGACATCAAGTTCAAGGAAATGATTTACACCGGACCGGTCGACGAGTTTTTCGATTATCGCTACGGAAAATTGCCGTATCGCTCGCTGGAATTCAAACACGAAACGCACGACACGGAAATTTACCAGCAGGCGCCGGTCGTGAATTATCCGAACGAGCACGCGTTTACCAGAATTACCGAATTTAAATATTTGACCGGTCAGGAACACAAAAAGACCAGCGTCGTTTACGAGTTTCCGCAAGCCGAAGGCGACCCGTATTACCCGGTTCCGCGCAAGGAAAACGCCGAGCTTTACAACAAATACCGCGTTCTGGCGGACGCGCGCCCGGACGTTCATTTCGTCGGACGACTGGCGACTTATCGCTATTACAACATGGACCAGATTGTCGCGCAGGCGCTGACGCAATACGGCAAAATCGTCGGCGTCAAACGCCAGCAGGCTGTCCAGCTGGCGCGTCCCGCAGCAGCCGGCGCAAGCTCGCTCTATATTCCGAAAGTGAACGGCGGCGGAAACGGAAACGGCAAAGTCGTCACCTAGTCGCAGAACCAAACTTCTGAAAAATAAAAGCGCGAAACGATTAATTAATCGTTTCGCGCTTTTATTTTTCAGGCTTCAAATTCTGGAATTACGCCGTGAAACCGCGAGCCAGATATTCTTCAACGGCGACCTCCAGAGCACCGCCGAGCGCCGCGCCCCGCGGCTCGCCCGCTTCGATTGACCAGCCGTCGAGCTTGCCGACGATGCTTCTTTCAATAGCCTTCTTCAGAGGCTTTTCGATAAATTGCCAGCCGTAAACCAAACGACCGCTAATAATGACGCGCGGAATGCCGACGCCCATAATCACGTTGGCGATGCCGATGCCGAGATAATCGCCGATTTTTTCCAGTGTCGTCTTCGAGCGAATATCGCCGTTTTCCGCCCTGGCGACGATTTCGACAAAACGCGGCATCGTTTCGTGCGGTCTTAAGGGGCGGTCGCCGTGATAAAGCGAGGCGGCTGAGGCGGCTGAGGCGTATTTTTCCCAGCAGCCGCGATTTCCGCAAACGCACGATTTTCCGCCCGCGACAATCGTCATATGTCCGAACTCTCCGGCGATGCCGCGCGCCAGCCCCGTGCCGCGATAGACTTCGCCGCCGATAACCAAACCAACGCCGATTCCGGTTCCCGAACGAACCAGTATGAAATTCGTCGGCAAGCCGTCATTTGAATGGCGAATTTTCATCCTCGCTTCATACATCGCCGCCGCCGTCGAGTCGTTTTCGACCACCACCCTAACGTTCGGATTTACGCCGAGTGCTTCGGCGATGTTGACGTTTCGCCAGTCCAGATTCGGCGCATAGACGAGCCTGCGTCTTTCGGCATCGGTCAATCCCGGCACGCTGACGCCGATAACGCGCAGGTTTTTATCCGCGTTTTCGCCGATTAAATTTTCAATTTTCTCGCGCGTCAGCTTGAGCGCGGTTTCCGCGCGCGGCGGCGTGACGAAATCGTCTTCGAACAGAATTTCGCCTTTTAAGGTCGTCAAGCCAACCTGCGAAGTCCGCACGCCGAGATTGACGCCGATAAAATAATCCTTATCGTCGACAAATGATAAAAAGCGCGGCGACCGTCCTTTGGAAACGTCCGCCCCGAGCGTTTCTTCGCGCAAAACGCCGCTCGCAATCAAAGGCTTGACCTTTTCCGTGACGGTGCTTTTGTCAATCGACAGGCGGGCGGCAAGCTCGGTGCGCGTAATCGGCTGCGCCGCTCGAATCAGGCGCAACAGCAAATTTCCCTTTCGCGCGAAAGCTGCTGTTGCTGTTTCAGTATTTAACAAATTGGTTTGATAGACGGCGGAATCAGATGATGAATCACTCATAGTTTCTGAAAAACTATAATTCTACAATGAAATTGTCTGTTCTGCCCAGAACCGAAACTCTCTCTCTCTCTCTCTGTGTTTACTTTCTTCGGCTTTCGCCGGAATCCCGCCGCTCGACCCGCGCCGGATATGTCCAAACAGGCGCCTGGGCAGTATCCGGAAATCATCCGAAAGGCACGTCAGGCACAGCAAAACGATTATCCTTCAGGTCAAAACCTCTTCCATTTAATTTCGGAAGCCAAATGATTAGACCGGAAACCCGAAGTTCGCCGTCGGACGGATTATATCTCGCCGCAACAGCGCTCGAATTCCGCCATTTCGCTTTTGCCGCCGACAATCAGCGGCGTTCGCTGATGCAAATCCTCCGGCTGCACGTCCAGAATATTCCGCCGCCCGTCGGTCGCCGCGCCGCCGGCGTGTTCAGCCAGAAAAGCAATCGGGTTTGCCTCATACAAAAGCCGCAGCCTGCCGTCCGGGTAATTTGTCGTCGCCGGGTACAGAAAAATTCCGCCGCGCAAAAGCGTCCGGTGAAAATCCGCGACCATCGAGCCGACAAACCGCAGTGAATAATTTTTTCCGAGAGCGCCGGTTTTCAATTTTTCGATAAAACGATTGCAGACCTCCGGAAAGTTGTCGCAATAAGCTTCATTTATCGAGTAGTAACTACCGCGCTCGGGCATCCGTATATTTTCGTGCGTCAGAATATAAGTGCCGACCGAAGGGTCGAGCGTAAAGCCGTGAACGCCGCTGCCGATGCTGTAAACCAGAACGGTCGAAGAACCGTAAACCACATAACCGGCGGCAATCTGCCGTCTGCCCGGCTGCAAAACCCATTGCAGCGGGTCGCCGTCGCTGCCGCTCGTCGGGCGGCGAAAAATCGAAAAGGTCGTGCCG
>DATHBC010000922.1:0-3487 GCA_035296345.1 Pyrinomonadaceae bacterium
ATATTTTCTCGGAAATAAAGGATTTGGAACGACTTTCGAGCCGCGCGAAAGCGAATTTCATATCCGCATACGAGCTGCGCGCGCTCGGAAAAAGTCTGGAATTGATTCCGCGAATCAAGCGTGTTTTGCAGAAAGATGCCATCCGGTTTAATCAATTGCTCGCGCATCTGCCGGATTGCGGCGCGACGGCAAAGCTGATTGATTCGGCTGTCAGCGAGGAATTGCCGGGGCGGCACGCCGAACAAATCGGCATTATCCGCGAGGGCTTTTCCGCAGAACTGGACAAGCTGCGCGCGACGCTCTACGACGGCAAAGGTTTTTTAGCCGAAATGGAAAAACGCGAGCGCGAGCGCACCGGAATCAAAAGCCTGCGCGTCGCCTACAACAAGGTTTTCGGCTATTTTATCGAGGTCACGAAATCGAATCTGCATCTCGTGCCGAGCGATTACGTGCGCAAGCAAACGCTCGTCCCGGCGGAAAGATTCATCACCTTAGAATTAAAAGAGCACGAATCGCTGGTCGTCCACGCGAAAGAAAGAATCAGCGAGCTGGAAAATTCGCTTTTCCGGCAAATCTGCGCCGAAGTCGGCAAGGCGCGCCCGCAGATTTTGCTCGCGGCTTCGACGATTGCCTATCTGGACGCGATTACCGGCTTGGCGGACGCCGCCGACGAGATGAATTACGCGCGTCCGACCGTCAACGAAACTTCGCTTTTGCGCATCAAAAACGGTCGTCACGCCGTCGTCGAAAAAATTCTCCGCGACCAATCGGTTGAATTCGTCGCCAACGATTCCGCGCTCGGCGGAAACGGCGCGCCGAATATCGCCCTGATAACGGGACCGAACGCTTCGGGCAAATCCACTTATCTGCGGCAAATCGCTTTAATCGTTCTTTTGGCGCAAATCGGCAGCTTCGTTCCGGCTGAGGACGCAGTTGTAGGCTTGTGCGACCGCATTTTCACGCGCATCGGTTTGTACGACCGCATCGGCGCGGGCGAATCGACGTTTATGACCGAGATGATTGAGACGGCGGAAATTCTGCATCACGCCACGCCGCGCTCGCTGATTCTGCTCGACGAGCTCGGTCGCGGAACCTCGACTTTCGACGGCTTGGCGGTGGCGCGCGCCGTTCTGGAATTCGTGCATAATCATCCGAAATTGAAAACGCGAACGCTTTTCGCGACGCATTACCACGAGCTAGCCGAACTGGAAGGCGTTTTGCCGCATCTGGAAAATCTGCACGTGGAAATTGAAGAAAGCGCGGGCGAGCTGACGTTTAAATACAAAATCTCGCGCGGCGTCGCGCTGAAAAGCTACGGCGTTTACGCCGCCCGGCTCGCCGGCTTGCCGAATCCCGTCATCCGCCGCGCCGAAGAGCTTTTAAAGGAATACGAGGGCGAAGCCGAGAGCCGGGAGCCGCGAATCGAGAGTCAGTTTGACGATGAAATAAGAAAAAAATTATCGGAAATCGACGCCGACAGTCTTTCGCCCGTCGAGGCTTTGATGAAGCTTTACGAACTGAAAAGCATTGCCAAGCAGGAAAAAAATGTGGACAATAAAAGACACTTGAGACGTGCAATGGGTTAGACGGATTTTCCCGTTGGTTACAAAACGAAGACTTTTTTTAAGGAGAACTGCTGGAAAAGGATTATGTTTGGAACGAACGAAATATTGTGGACGATAATTTCCTGGATAATTTTCGGCTTGATTGTCGGGTTGATTGCAAAATTTTTGATGGCGTCGCGTCACACGGGCGGCATGCTGCCGACGATTCTGCTCGGCATCGGCGGCGCAATTATAGGCGGCGTCATCGGGCGTTTTATTTTCGGCTTCGGCTTCAGAACCGGAAACTCGCCCGAAGATTTTACGCTGCCGAGCTTTCTGCTCAACCTGCTCTGCGCGATTCTGGGCGCAATCGCGCTGACTGCCGCTTACCGGATATTTCTGGATAAAGGCTCAGCCGACGGCTAAAGGCGCAGATTTTAAAGGTAGAAAAAATCAGCCCGCGCAGGGATACGAAAGGCGAGAAAAGGGAACTCGGAGTTTTTTTCCTTTTGTCTGTTTCGCATCGGGCGCGGGCTGATTTTTTTTCATTTACGGCGCGGCTATCGTTTATCTCGTCCCGCCGACGGTAATCAGATTCCCGGCAAAGTTTCGGAATCGGAAACCGGCGAATTTTTCGTTATAGGTAAAGCCGTAGTCCTCCAAAAGCCAAATCGCCACCTGCTCGCCGAGCAGAACCGATTCGGTGTAATCAGAACGCCAGTGAACGCCCGCGATGTTGCGTCCGATGGAAATATTCGAGGCGAGTTTGTTCAGCTCATCCGCGATGGTTATGGGAATATCGGAAGCGAGCGGAACGCCGACTAAAGCCCATCCTTCGGCATTCGATTGATAAAGCGGCGCGAAATCCGTGTAAAGCCGCTCGCTGTCAAACCATGCTTTCAGAATCGTCACGCAAGCGCCCGCCAGCGTCGCGTGTCCCGCGCCATAAGCCGGATGCAGCGGCGAGCCTTCGGGAAATGCCTGAGCCAGAAAGAATGATTCAAAAAATTCTCTGGTGAGGGGAATAGCGTTTGATTCAAAAAATTTCGGGTGAATCGGATAATCGCGCTGTCCCTGAATGGTGAAATTCACGCGCCCGCCGAATTCTTCGGGTCTCAAACGCCTGTGAACCTGCCATTTTTGATACCAGACGGCTTTATGCGCGCGGACGGAAACCTCGCCGAGCAGGCTGAGCAGCTGCGACGGACCGAACTCGACAAAGTTTAATTGTTTGCAGTATCCGCCGGTTCTCTGGTTATACGGATTATTCGGATTAATCGGAACGCCGAGACCGCCCAGTTTAGCGGGCGTCATTAAGATTAGCGCCGCGTTCAGATACGCCTGATAAATCGCGTCATTGTGAACGTATTCGGCTAAATCGCGCCCGCTGCGGATAAAGCGCATTCCGTCAAACCGCGTCCGGCGGTCGGGCGTCTGTCCGGTTTGAATCATTCGCCATTCGGGCTGCGTGGTCATAAAATCGTTTTCTCTGGAAGCGAGCGGCGAGCGGATTTTGGCGGGAATGGTCTGCGCGCCATAGGGAATATCGCGCAGTAAAAACTGCGAAATAAACGGTCCTTTCGTATCGCCGGGCAGGATGCCGCGACTGTAAACCCAGGGCGTCACCGCGCCGTTTTGCAGCGGTCCGTAATAGCCGGAAGCGTAATTGGTTAAATCCTCCGATGCTTTCGCCACCAGACCGTCGCCTTCGTAATCAATAAAAGGAACGTCGCGCGTAATAGCCTGCCAGTAGTTTTCGATAATCTCGACCGCTTCGGCAAAACTGGCAAATCCGAAAGCGGGCGGAAAGGCAACCGGCGGGTCGGATGCCGCCGGGCGATTTACGAGCTGGTAATAATCCTTGCCTTCGAGGTCGAAATTATAACCGGCTTGGGGTGATTCCAGACGGCGCTGCCTGTTCGGTTCGAGCGCGCTCGGAGCCA
>DATHBC010000923.1:0-4387 GCA_035296345.1 Pyrinomonadaceae bacterium
TTGCTTCTCTAAAAAATAGAGTTGTCAGCGCTGAACAAAACGGCTATCTCGTGCAGGAAAGCCAGGTCGTCAATGCCATCAACTGGATGGCGGACGAATTTTCCGCACCGTCTTATGCCAAAACAAGCTCACTACAAATAAGGGCGACCAGAGTAACGCTTAATCAATTTATGCCTAATCTGTTCGTTAATAAAGACAATCAGGGAAATATATCTGTTAACAGACAGGTTAACAGCACGATGTCCGACAGCCTTCCGCCGGCGCAGGCGACTTGTTTATTACTTGTCGTCGTTCAGCAGAAAATGCTGAACCAATATTTCCAGAAAACTCCCGCCGATTGGGAAGCGAATTTTCTAGCCGAACAGGAAGCAGCCGCCGGAAACGATTCGCCGAACGCGCAAAGCTCTCCGCAAATTGAAACGAGGTCTGTTCAGGCGAAATCCATAGAAATGCAACAACTGGTTTTTAACTCTAATTTTGCGCAGCCCGATGTAGAAAGATTGGCGCAGGGAGTTTTAGATAAGCTCGGAATACCGAGATAGAGAGGTAAAAGGAAGCTGAATAATTTTCAGCTTCCTTTAAGTTTATCCGATTATATTACCCGTTATATTACCCGCACTTCGGTTTTCAATTTTTCGACCAGTTCAGCCGCGCCTTTTTTCGCGTCGCCGTTGCCTAAGATTTGCGTCTGCTTGGTTTTGAGCGGCAGATAAACTTTCCGGATTTTCTGCGCCGAGCCGAAGCCGTCAATCGCCGGCACAACTTCCCTGATTTCCTTTTTCTTTGCCGCCATAATGCCCTTTAAGCTGGCGTAGCGAATTTGCGAGATGCCCGACTGAATCGTCAGCAGCGCCGGCAGCGGATACGTAAACCACTGATACCAGCCGCTTTCCAGCTCGCGCTTGACGCGAAAATCCGCGCCCGAAGCGTCGACTTCGATGACGATGGTCGCGTGCGGAATTCCTAAAAGCTCCGCCAGGATAACGCCCGTCTGACCGTAACTGTTATCGTCGGACTGCAAGCCGGTCATCACCAAATCGGCGTTTTCCTCGCGAATCGCCCCGGCGATAGTTTTCGCAATCTGAAACGGCGAAAGCTGGTTCGCCTCGTCGACGACGATATGAATCGCGCGGTCTGCGCCGCGCGCCAGCGCGTCTTTGATGGTCGATTGCGCGCGTCTCGGTCCGAGCGAGCAGACGACGACTTCGCCCGCGCCTTTCTTTTCCTTCAGGCGCAAGGCTTCTTCCAGAGCGTAGCCGTCCGATTCGTTCGTGACGTATGACAAATCGGCTTCTTCAATCCATTTTTCGTCCCTGCCGATCCGCAGAATCGCGTCCTTGTTGGCGACCTGCTTCATTAAAACGACTATTTTCATATAATTTATCCAAAACAACAGTTTGTGAATATTAAAAATTGTAAACGGTTCGGATGAAAATCTCCACCGGTGAAATGAATGACCATTCATTCAGACAATAAAATTAATGCGTTCAATCGCCGGACGAGGCAATCGAACGCATCGGATAACTAATCTTCATACCGCTTGAAAATCAAGCACGCGTTTGTTCCGCCGAAGCCGAAGCTGTTTGACAAGACGAATTCGACTTCCTTTTGACGCGGCTCGTTCGGTATGTAATCCAAATCGCATTCCGGGTCGGGAAATTCGTAATTGATAGTCGGCAGAAGAGTTTTATGGTACAGCGAGAGAACGGAGAAAACCGCTTCGATTCCGCCCGCCGCGCCGAGCGCGTGCCCGGTCATCGACTTGGTCGAGCTGACCGCCAGTTTATACGCGTAATCGCCGAAAACCTGCTTGATGGCGAGTGTCTCGAACTTGTCGTTATAGGGCGTCGAGGTTCCGTGCGCGTTGATATAGCCGATATGTTCGGGCGTAATTCCCGCATCTTTAATGGCTTTCAGCATTACGCGGCGCGGTCCCGAGCCGGTTTCGTCCGGCGCGGTGATGTGAAAAGCGTCGCCGCTCATTCCGTAGCCGACGATTTCGGCATAGATTTTCGCGCCCCGCGCCCTGGCAAATTCCAATTCTTCGAGAATGACTATCCCGGCTCCTTCGCCCATGACGAAACCGTCGCGCTCGGCGTCAAACGGGCGCGAGGCTTTTTTCGGGTCGTCGTTGCGGGTTGAAAGGGCGCGCATCGCCGCAAAACCCGCCGCCGACATCGGCGTAATCGCGCTTTCCGCGCCGCCGCAAATCATCACGTCGGCGTCGCCGCGCTCGATAATCCTGAAGCTGTCGCCGATGGCGTGCGCGCCCGCCGCGCAGGCGGTCGCCGTCGCCGTATTCGGACCTTTCGCGCCGTGCCGGATCGAGACGTTGCCGGCGGCGAGATTGACGATTGACTGCGGGATAAAAAACGGCGAAACGCGGTCGGGACCGTTTGCCAGCATTTTATCGTGCTCGCGCTCAATCGCCCAGAAATCTCCGATGCCGGAACTGATATAAGTTCCGACCATCTCGGCGTTGGAATCGTCAATCACCAAGCCGCTGTGCCTGATGGCTTCATCGGAGGCGGCGATGGCGAAATGCGTAAACGCGCCCATTCGCCGCGCCTCTTTCTTGTCCAGAAAATTGAGCGGGTCAAAATCCTTGACCTCGGCGGCAAATTTGACCGAATATCTTTCGGTATCGAATTTTTGGATGTAGTCGACGCCGCTTTCGCCCCGCAAAAGCGCGTCCCAAGTAGTCGGAACATCGTTTCCGCACGGCGTGACTAAACCGAGTCCTGTTACTACAACACGACGTTTCATAAAATTAGTGAAAAGTGAATAGCGAAAAGTGAATAGTTTTTAATTTTTCACTTTTCGCTATTCACTTTTAGTTAGTCCTTTTTGTTCTGCTCGACGTAGCTGTAGGCATCGCGGACGCTCTGGATTTTTTCCGCGTCTTCGTCGGGAATCTCAATGCCGAACTCTTCTTCAAAACGCATCACGAGTTCTACCAAATCGAGCGAGTCTGCCCCCAAATCTTCGATAAAACGGGCGTTTTCCGTAACTTCCGCTTCATCGACTCCAAGTTCGTCAACGATAATCTGTTTGATTTTTTCCTGAACGGCTGAATCTGCCATAGCAACTCTTTCTCCTGTTAAAATTTATAGCGTTGGTACTGCTTGTTTTAAACTATCAAAATTTTCGACGTTCAAACAGCGAACATCGCGGTTAATTTGGCGAACCAAACCCGATAAAATTTTTCCCGCGCCGACCTCGACAAACGTCGTGACGCCTTCGGTTATCAGATTTTCGACCGACTGCGCCCAGCGCACCGGTCTTGAAACCTGTTCGGTCAAAGCGTCGCGCACGCGCTCGCCTTTCGTATTGGCTTCGGCGGAAACGTTTTCGATAATCGGAAATCTTAAATCACTGAAATTAATTTTTTGTAAATCTTCCGCCAGACGCTCTTGCGCGGGCAGCATCAGCGCGCAATGAAAAGGCGCGGAAACGTTCAGCTTTATCGCCCGCCGCGCGCCGCGCGTCTTTAATAAGTCAATCGCCCGGTCGACCGCTTCGCTGTTTCCCGCAATCACGATTTGCGCGGGCGAATTGATATTCGCCGGGCTGCAAACTTCGCCCGCGGCGGCTTCCGAGCACGCCGTTTCAACCGTTTCCAGCGGAAGCCCGAGAATCGCCGCCATCGCGCCGACGCCGACCGGAACCGCTTCCTGCATATAAGTTCCGCGCTGGCGAACCGTTTTCACGGCGTCGCCGAAACTCATCGCGCCCGCCGCGACCAGCGCCGAATATTCGCCTAAACTGTGTCCGGCGACGTAATCCGGCAGCGGAAAACCTTCCGATTCCATCGCGCGAAACGCCGCGACGGAAGTCGTCAAAATCGCCGGCTGCGTATTCGCCGTGAGCTGCAAATCGGCTTCGTCGCCCGCGAAACACATCTCGGACAATTTAAATCCGAGCGCGTCGTCGGCTTCCTCGAAAACTTGTCTGGCGGCGGAAAAATTATCGTATAAATCCTTGCCCATGCCGACCGATTGCGAGCCTTGTCCGGGAAATATATACGCGATTTGGGATTTCGGATTTCGGATTTCGGATTTTTCGCTCATTAAGTTTTCGTTTTAACTTGAATTAACAATTATTTGGACTTGATTGGACAGTTTGTCAAAAAGACAAATCCCAAATCCCAAATCTAAAATCTCATCAAAGTTCCGCCCCACGTGACGCCGCCGCCGAACGCGGTCAGCAAAACCAGGCTGCCCTCTTTAACTTTTCCGGCTTCGATGCACTCGTCGAGCGCAATCGGGATCGAAGCCGAAGAGGTGTTGCCGTGCTGCGCGATGTTTGAATAAACTTTTTCTTCCGGCAAGCCGAGGCGCGAAGCGACGGCGTCCGTGATGCGCTGATTCGCCTGGTGCGGAATCAC
>DATHBC010000924.1:0-9253 GCA_035296345.1 Pyrinomonadaceae bacterium
CCGCAGTATTCGAAAAGCCTCGCGGTGTCCAGGAAGTCTTCTTCGGTTTCGCCCGGAAATCCGACGATGATGTCCGTAGTTAGAGATATTTGCCGGGGCGAGTTTTTGACGGCGTCGATTCTCCGCATATAATTTTCGACGGTATGTCCGCGCCGCATCAGACGCAGGATTCTGTCGCTGCCGGACTGGACCGGCAGATGCACCCAGTTGCAGAGGTTTTCGTTTTCGTCGATGGCTCTGACGATGTCCGTATGAAAATCTCTGGGAAAAGACGTCGTGAATTTGATTCTCTCCAAGCCGGTCGCCGCCGCTGCGCGGAGCAATCTGGAAAAGGGCGTCGCGCCGGGAAATCCTTCCAGCCCGCTCTCGCTTCCCGGTCGATAACTGTTGACGTTCTGACCGATAAGATGAATTTCCCTGATGCCCGCGCGCCGCAGCTCTAAAATGCGTCTGATAATGTAACTGGCTTCCAGGCTCTTTTCTCTGCCTCTGGAAAACGGAACGATACAGTATGTGCAGAACTTATTGCAGCCTTCGATAATCGGAACGAAAGCCACGTATTTTGAATGACTTTTCGAGATCGAGAAAGACCAGTCGTAGTCAATTTCCCTCTCTCCCAGATCCAGAACTTTCCCCTTTCCCTTGTTATCCTCCGCCTTCGTAATCGCCTTTGAAACGCGAGCCAGGGCTTTTGTGCCGATGACGAAATCTATGCCCGCGGAGCGTTCAAAAAGGGTCTCTCCTTCGAGCTGAGCGACGCAGCCCATGACTCCGATTAAAGGTTTTCGCTCCGCTCTTTGACGAATCTCTCCAACTCTCGTATAAAGTTTATGTTCAGCTTTTTCTCTGACCGAGCAAGTGTTGATGAGAACAACGTCGGCTGAGTTTTCATTCTGAGTAATTTCAAACCCGTCGGCTTCTAAGGCGGTCGCCGCTCTTTCCGAGTCGGAGACGTTCATTTGACAGCCGAAAGTTTCCAGATAAATTTTTTTCATAAGTACTGTAAAGCTATGACCAAGGAATTCGTACACCTGCATCTGCACACCGACTATAGCCTGCTCGAGAGCGCAATTCAGCTTAAACCTCTCGCCAAGCGGCTCAAAGAGTTGAATATGAATGCCTGCGCGATAACCGATTACGGCAATATGTACGGTGCAGTCAATTTTTACAATACCATGAAAGCCAATGAAATTCATCCGATTATCGGCTACGAAGCGCACGTCACGTTCGGCAGCCGCCGTGACCGCGGCACTTCCCTGGAATCGGGCGAGCGTCCTTACTACAATCTGGTTCTGCTGGCGAAAGATTTGGAAGGCTATTACAACCTCTCTTATCTGGCGTCGAAGGCTTTCACCGAAGGCATGCATTATAAACCGAGGATAGACCTGGAAATTCTGGCGGAAAAGAGCAAAGGTCTGGTGGCTCTTTCGTCCGGCTTTAAAGGCTTCGTCTGGCATCACCTGAAACACGGAGATGTCGGTAAGGCTGAGCAGAAGCTCCTGCGGCTGCGGGAAATTTTCGGGAAAGACGATTTCTTTCTGGAGATACAGCAGCACGACCTGGAAGATGAGAAAAAGATTTTCGGGAATATCGTCGCTTTCTCGAAAAACAACGATATTCCCCTTGTCGCCACCAACGACGCGCACTACCTGTATGCCGACGACGCCAGGGCTCATGAGCTTTTGCTGTGTATCGGCGAGGGCAAAACGGTTAACGACCTCAGCCGGACGACTTTCGGAAGCGACAATTTTTATGTCAAATCGCCCGAAGAGATGTGGCAGGTGTTCGGCGCAGATCTGCCGCAGTCTTTAAACAACAGTCTCAAGATTGCGGAGATGTGCCGGTTTAAGCTGCCGAGCGGAGATAATCTGGCTTTGCCCCTGTATCCTATTCCGCCCGACTCCGGCTGCCAGTCCGTCGAAGAGTATTTTGAAAAGGTGACCTTTCAGGGCTTTGAGTCGAGAAAACGGTCTGTTTTAGACAAGTTGCGGAATGAAGGGATTTTAAAACATCCTTTCTCGGATTATCAGGGGCGGTTGGGAAAAGAAATTGACATTATCAGACGCATGGGCTTTCCCGGCTACTTTTTAATCGTCTGGGATTTTATACAGTACGCCAAGCGAAAAGGCATCCCGGTCGGTCCGGGACGCGGTTCCGCCGCCGGTTCTCTGGTCGCTTACTGCCTGGAGATTACGGACGTCGATCCGCTGCAATATGATTTATTGTTCGAGCGCTTTCTGAACCCGGAAAGAGTTTCCATGCCGGACATTGATATTGACTTTTGCGTGCGCGGGCGAGCCGAAGTGATAAACCACGTAACGGAGGTTTACGGGCGCGATTCGGTCTGTCAAATCGCCACCTTCGGAACCATGGCTTCCAAGGCGGCTATCAAAGACGTCGGGCGCGCCCTGAACATGCCGTACGCCGACGTGGAAAAAATCGCCAAATTGATTCCGCCGCCGGTGCGCGGTCGCAACGTCAGCATCTCGCAGGCGATGGAACAGGTCGGCGAACTGCGCAGCGCGATTGAAACCAGTGAGCAGGTTCGCGAGCTGGTCGATCTGGCGCGGCGTCTGGAAGGCTGCGCGCGCCACACATCGGTTCACGCCGCCGGCGTAGTCATCTCGCCCAAACCGCTGCACGAACTGGTGCCGACCGCCGTCTCCGCCAAAAACGAGTTGACCAGCCAGTATACGATGACCGACCTGGAAAAAGTCGGGATGCTTAAGATGGATTTCCTTGCTTTAACCACCTTAACAATCATTAACGACTGTTTAATCAGCATTAAGCAGAGAACGGGCGCTGAAATCGATTGGACGACCGTTTCGCTCAGCGACGAAAAGACGATGGCGCTTTTCGGCGAGGGCAGGACCGAAGCCGTCTTTCAGTTTGAATCCCCCGGCATGCAGGAAATCTGCCGCCGCCTGAAACCCAAAGAACTGGAAGACTTAGCCGCCCTGAACGCCCTCTATCGCCCGGGACCGCTCGACGGCGGAATGGTCGACGATTTTATCCTCAGACATCGCGGCGAAAAGCGAGTCGCTTATATAGTCCCCGAAATGAAAGACATCCTTTCAAACACTTACGGCATTCTGGTCTATCAGGAACAGATTATGCAGCTGGCGCAAAAACTCGCCGGCTACACTCTGGGCGAAGCCGACATGATGCGCCGGGCGATGGGCAAGAAGAAGCGTGAGGAGATGGCTGTCCACGAAGAAAAATTCATACAGGGCGCGGTTGCCCGTAATATCAAACGGGAAAAAGCGGAAGAGATTTTCAAGCTCATGGCGCAGTTTGCCGACTACGGCTTCAACCGCAGCCACAGCGTCGCCTACGCTTTATTAGCGTTTCAAACTGCTTATCTTAAAGCGCATTATTCCGCTTATTTTTATGCAGCCGTTTTATCCAACGAATCGCAGGATACGGCGAAGATTTACAAATACTCGACCGAGCTGCGTCACGCCGGGCTGCAACTCCTGCCGCCCGACGTTAACGAAAGCGACCCGGGATTTACCCCGACCGATGACGCCGTACGCTTCGGCTTGAACGCGATAAAAGGTATCGGCTCAAACAGCGTGCAGGCGATTATCGAAGCCCGCCGGAGCGGTCCGTTCACTTCCCTCTACGACTTTACGACGAGGATCGAATCCGGAGCCGTAAACCGTCGCGGTCTGGAAAGCCTGATTACCGCCGGCGCGTTCGATTCGCTGAAGCCTTCCCATGAATCCATAAATCTCTGGCGCGCGCGCCTGTTTGCCGCTATTGACAGCTCGCTCTCGATGGCGCAAAAACAATGGAACGATAAAA
The DNA here is from genome assembly GCA_035296345.1 of Pyrinomonadaceae bacterium. Taxonomy (GTDB): domain Bacteria; phylum Acidobacteriota; class Blastocatellia; order Pyrinomonadales; family Pyrinomonadaceae; genus JALZHR01. The sequence continues at coordinate 3,808 of DATHBC010000924.1, forward strand.
TAAAAGGTCAGAACGCTCTTTTCGGCATGGAGGACACCGCCCGTGCGTCGGCGGGCGGCGACGGTGACGGAGGCTCGCTGGACGCCCAACTGCCGTCTGTTCCCGCCTGGTCGCAGCATAAGCTCTCGCAGGAAGAAAAAAACGCCGTCGGCTTCTATCTTTCGACTCATCCTCTGGACGATTACAAGGAAATCCTCGCGCATCTTAAAATCAGAAACATCCTGGATTTTCAAGGTCTCAAGCCGGGAGAAAAAGTTACGATGGCGGGCATCGTCTCCGGCGCGCAGGCGCGCCACAGCAAAAAAGGCAATCGTTTCTGCATCTTTAAGCTCGAAGACCAATCGACGGGCGCGAAATGTCTCGCCTGGGCTGATACTTTCTCGAAATATGCGGAATGCCTGCAGGAAAACGAACTTTTGATTATTAATGGTAAAATCGAATCTAACGAAGGGCAGGAAATGACCGTCATCGTCGAGGACGCGCAAAAACTTGCCGACGCTCTGCCGACCCGCGCGCAGAAGGTTCTGGTGACGCTGCCGGCGAGCGCCGAGCGATTTTCCGAACAATTTCTCGACGAGCTGTTTGCAATGTTCAGTCGAAATCGCGGAACATGTGATGTATATTTCAATCTGGAATTGGACAGGACGATTTCCGTCAATCTGCTCTCGCAGCCGATACGAATTTCCGGGACGAAGCTTCTGGAAACCGAGCTGGTGCAGAAAGGCTGTAGAGTCGAATGGCAGTTTTCATAAATGTTTATGGCTAAAACGGCAATAGAGCGCGTCGCCGGGGCGCGACATCCCGAGCGCCCGTATACTCTGGATTTGCTTTCCGGCGTGTTTACGGATTTTGTTGAAATTCACGGCGACCGTCGCTTTTCCAACGACCCGGCGATGGTCTGCGGTTTTGCGAAGCTGGCTGAGCTGGAACTCGCCGTGATAGGACAGCAGAAGGGACGCGATACCAACTCGCGGAAACACCGAAATTTCGGGATGCCCAAACCGGAAGGCTACCGGAAGGCTCTGCGCCTGATGCGGCTCGCCGAAAAATTCGGCAGACCCGTTATCACCTTTATAGATACGCCCGGCGCTTATCCCGGCATCGACGCCGAAGAACGCGGTCAGGCTGAAGCCATCGCGCTGAATCTGCGCGAAATGGCTGGTCTGAAAGTCCCGGTTATCGTCGTCGTCATCGGCGAAGGCGGCTCGGGCGGCGCGCTCGCCATCGGCGTCGGCGACCGCGTCCTGATGATGGAAAACGCCATCTATTCGGTGATTTCACCCGAAGGCTGCGCGGCAATTTTATGGAAAGACGCCGCGCAGGCTCCGCGCGCGGCTGACAGTCTGCGTCTGACCGCAGAGGATTTAAAGCGGCTCGGAGTTATCGATGAAATTATTCCGGAGCCCGTAGAATGGAAGGTCTCGGACAAAGCCGACGCTGAATCGGTCAACGAAGTGACTGAAAATCTTAAAAATTCCCTGCTCAAACATCTGGAAGAACTTTTAAATTCTTCGACTTCGCAACTCTTGAGCCGGCGATACGAGAAATTCAGGAAAATAGGCGAGTTTTTGTAAACTTATTTGTAAACTTATAAATAATTGAAAAACCCTTATTCCAGCTTCGTTATCGGACGCATTAGAGCGAAAAACCGGATTGGTCTAAACTTTTATAGATTCGGGCTGCTGAAATTCATTTCGCTTCCTAAATATCGCGTTTGTATATCTAATAAAAAATGAGACTGTGTAATCCTAAGAAGCACAAAGTCTCATTTAATACTTCATTGTATTTTACTTTAGAGGAGCTATTACACCTCAGGTCTCAGTTATATTCCTCTACTTCCAAAACCAGCAATGTCTCTATCAATAGATTAATTAAGACAATCGCTGGAAATTATAGGAAGTACAAATTTCTGAAACAATAAAAAAAGCACTGCCAGTATAACAGTGCTTCTACCAACCCTTTTATTTGTAAAACCTTAAGGAACCTGTTCCTTATGAAGAGCACATTAACGGCTTACTGCGCTCTAGAACGGAATATCGTCATCGGTCGGCGCGACCGAGCTCTTTGGCATATCGCCCGAATCGTCGCCGAAACCGGTTTCATCCATCCCGCCGCCGCCGGACATTTCTTCGCCTCTGCCGCCGCCGGAGATAAACTGCATGTCCGTGGCGTTTACTTCGAGAGTATAGCGCCCTTTCCCGTCGCGGTCGGTCCATTCTTCCACCTTTAATCTGCCCTCGACGTAGACCGGACTTCCCTTGGTCAGATATTTCGATGCGTTTTCCGCCTGTTTGCCCCACAGAGTGATGCGAAACCAGGTCGTTATGTCCTGCATCTCGCCGTTGCGGTCGCGCCTTTTTTCGTTGGTGGCGACGCTGAAATTGCATACGGCGTTGCCCTGCGGCGTGTAGCGCAATTCCGGGTCGCGTCCGAGATTGCCGACAATCGTAATTTTGTTAAAAGACATTTTCTTCCTCTCTCTTCTACAGTTTTTTTAAATTATAGCAACTCTCACAGATGTTACATTCATCAATCTATGACGGTCAAATCCGGTTCGGACGCTGGTCTCATTCTTGATTTGAGATTTCCGCCTGAAAAGCTGTAACATTTGATTTCAGAGCAATTTCAAGATGCGCCGCCAAAAACTTTATTTCACAATTCAAACGCTGCTCGTCAGCCTGATTTGTCTTATACAGTCTCTGCCGGCGCAGAACGTCTCTTCCGCCTCTGACGCCGCTGACGGGTGGGACGCGCCTCTCCGCAGATGCTGGGAATTTGAAACGGCGGAAATGAGCGATTTTCCGCCGCAGTCGGACGAGCTTCTGACAATCTTCCAAACTCTGGGCGATGGAACGCTGCTGGCGATTGACGCCGGCAGCGGTAAAACCGTGTGGCGCAGCCAATTCGGCGGTGAAATCGTCTCGAACGCGCTTTTTGAAGACCAGAAACTTTACTTAATCAACAAAATTACGGACGAGACCGGGACGCTGTTTGTCTTTCGTTCGATCAGCGCCGCGACCGGCTTGACGCTCTGGCAAAAAAATCTCTCGCTGAAAGATTCGAACCGGATTTTTATTTTGGCGACTAACGCCGGCGCGCCGGCGCCAGCCGTCAATAATTCGATTGTTCTCGTCTCGCGAAACGGACAGATTCTGTCCATGGATAAAACGTCCGGAGCGGAAATCTGGCGTAAAGAATTGCTGGCGGAAATCACCGCCGCGCCGCTTTTATTTGAAAATAAATTGTTTATCGGAACTGCCGAGAATAAAATCGCGGCTTTTTCGACAAACGGCGGCGAAAACATCTCCGCCCTGAATCTGCGAAATTCCCCGACCGGAAATTTCTTTGTTTCCGCGTCATTGCTCGTCGCCGGTGACCGCGCGGGCGGCATTTACGCATTTCGTCTCGCTGACCGAAAGCTTCTGTGGAAAGCCCGCGCCGGAGCGCAGATTGTCGATATTACGGAAATTTCGGGAGATTTTTTAATCAGCTCCAATGACGGTTTTGTATATCTTCTGGCGGCGAAAAACGGCGACCGCCTTTGGAAAAAAAGGCTTCCCGGGCGCTTAATCGGCAAACCGCTGGTACACGACAATTTCGCTTTGCTGCAAACCGTCGACGGCGCGGCGGCTCTGATTCTGGATTTAAGCAACGGAAAGCCCGTCAATCAGATTTTGTTTAACGATAATGTTTTTTCCGCCAACAGCGCATTGTTCGTCCGGAACCGGATTATTATTCCGACCAGCAAAGGAATAACGGCGTTCAGCTCCGCGGCGACAGCCGCCGACTGCGCGGAAAAATAAAAAAGCGGAAGTTTTATATAACTTCCGCTTCTCAACTGCCTGAATTTTATTCCCAAACCGCTAATGACTGATATTATGTTTCTGGGAGTATTCTAGAATCATTGCGTAAATTTCGTCTTTGACCGCCAATTTCTTTTTCTTTATAAGAGATTCTTCGATTTGTTCCTCGTCGCTCGGGTAATGCAGATTTGCCAGCTCGCTCAATCTTTTCTCAAAATTCTGATGCTGCTGCACCAGGTCTCTGAATTCCGGGTTTTCCTTCATTAACTCATCTTTCACGTTGTTCATAACTAAACTGTCCATGGCGGTTTATCTTCCTTTCTCTTATTTGAATTTAGTTTTTGACAAATATCTTCGTCAGAAAATTTGTTTTGTAAATACTGTGTTGTGACTGCTTTCCCGACGATAGCTGAATTTTAATACAAGACCGTTTGCCGAATCAAGAACGTTTTATAGATAAAGTTTCATCAGGAGGGCATCTTCCGGAGGGTTTGTATAAAAATTTTTTCTCTCGCCGCTGAATTCGAAACCGTTCCTCAGATAAAAATGCTGCGCCGCCGGATTGCTTTTTCTCACTTCCAGCCAGATGCGCTCGATACGATTCCGTTTTAAAGAACCTTCGATTTCTTTTAACAAAAACGTCCCGACACCTTGTTTCCGAAAATCGGGTCTCACCGCAATATTCAAAATTTCACCTTCTTTCGCTGACGTTATCAGACGCACTGCGGCGAATCCGACAATTTCATACACATTTCCGGATTTATTTTCGGCAATAATCAATTTCGAATCGTTTCTTGACAACTCGTCTTTATAACCTTCAAAGCTCCAGGGGCTCAGAGCACATTCACGCTCGATTTCCAGAACTGCCTTGATGTCTTCGGCGGTCATTTGGCGAAATTGTAAATCTTTCACTGACACTTTATCTATTTTCCGATTTCTATCGCCGCCTGAATATATTGCGGAGCTAATTCCGTGCGAACGCCGTTTACAAAATTTCTGAGCGCCGTCCGTCCGACGTATTTCGCCGGATTATGCGGCTGAAGCTTTACCTTGACGAAGTCTTTAAACGATAAATAATTTTCTTTAAGTTTCTCATCTAAAATTATAGCATCTAAATCGTTTAAGCTATCTCCTTCAACCAGCGTTTCCGTTTCGGATACCTGTATATCGCCTGACTTTTGCAGCCGGTAATTTTCCGTGAAGTAAAAGTCCTGATAAATAGCTTTAAGCCGCCCGCCGGAGATAACGCTTCTGACCTTTCCCCTTTTTTCGGTCGAAGCGGCTAAAATTTCGAGCGTCGAGACTCCCACGCACGGGCAGTCGATTCCCAGCGCCAAGCCTCTCGCCGTCGCCAAGCCGACCCTGACGCCCGTAAAGCTTCCCGGTCCGATTGAAACGCCGATTAAATCAATCTGCTTTTGATGAATCCGGTTTCTCTCCAATAACCCGGCGATAATCGGCAATAAATCTTCCGAACGGGAAACCTCCGCCTTTCCGACAAAAAAATCTATCTCCTCAAAATCTTTTAAAATCGAGACGCTGCCGGGATGAAGCGCGGTTTCGACGGCTAAAATAATCCGGTCTTTATTTTTCATTTTTTGCTCTGAAATTTTGCGCAACCCTGCGTCCGATGCGGCGAACCG
>DATHBC010000925.1:0-3057 GCA_035296345.1 Pyrinomonadaceae bacterium
CAAAATCCTGAACGAGCTGCAACTGGACAACATCACCGTTTACGCGCTGCGGATTCCCGACCGCACCAACGGCGCGTACCGCCGCAACCAGCCGAAAGCCGCGCAGGTCATCAACGAGCTGACGGAAGGCACGGGCGGGAAAATTTTCGACTTTGAACAATCGCAGGTCGCCGCCAAAGCCATCTGCGACGAGCTGCGCAAAAATCGCTACCTGCTTTCGTATTTTTCCCTTAACGCTTCGTCCTTCGACGCGCGCCGTGTTTTCCTGCTCGGTCAGGAAGGTATTACTGTCCGCACGAAAAACGCGCACCCGCCGAATGTTAAATAAAAAGTGAGCGGTAATCAGTAAGCGGTGAGCAGTAAAGTTTGAGATTACGACGTTGAATTTCAAGCGCCGACCGCTCACCGCTCACCGCTCACCGCTTACTGCTTACCGCTCACTCATTTCTTGACATCGACACGCGTGTGTTTTAGCTTTGAAGCACAGCAAAAGGCTGGCGTTTTTACCGTCAAGTACAGGCTGCTGTAAGGAGACGCATCGCTGTGAACGACCCGAAAGACCCGAAAAATTTGCCGCCCGACGATTTTTCCAAAACGACGCCGTATGTTCGTCTGCCGAAAGAAGAATCGTCGTCTTCATCATCGTCCTCGTCGCCGAAAGACGATTACGCGAGCGATTGGGAAAAAACCAATTTCAATTTCACCGTGCCGAAGCCGCCGGCGCGTTCGACGGCTGCCGAAGACGACTGGGGAAAAACGGCGGTCAACATCAATCTGCCGCGCAGCAATAATCAGCAGCGGCAGGACGAAGATTTCAGCAAAACTTTTATGCCCGGACAGATGCCGCCGCAGCCGCAGCAGCCTTCCGCGCCGTCGTCGGGCTGGGATATGACGCAGGCAAACATCAACCTGCAAGGCGCGCGCGAAGATTTCGGCGGCGCGCCTAAACAATCCGACTTCGGCGCGACCGCGCCGTATATTCGCCTGCCGGAAGCCGAACGCGCCAAATATCAAAACCCCAATCCGCCGAATCAGGCGACAGCGCCGCCGCACCGGCAAGACGCAGCGGAAAAACCCGCCGAAAAAAAAGCCGCGACGCCCGTCTGGATTTGGTTCGGCTCGATTGCGGCGCTGTTTCTTTTAATTGCCGCCATTATCGTCGGCGCGTATTTTATGTTCTCGAATAAATACGGCTACGACGTGCTGGTCAAAGGCGCGCAGCCGCAGAGCGAGGTTTTCGTCGACGGCACGCGCTGGGGCTACACCTCGGGAACCGGCGATATTCTCGTTTCCGGATTGACTGCCGGAACGCACAAAATCGAAATCCGCCATTCGAATTTTACATGCGAAATCAAGCAGACAAACGGCGAGGACGGCGGTAAGACCGTCGAAATCATCGCCAATTGCCGCCCGAACGAACCGCCGGCTACGGACGGTTGCTCAAACATCAAAAAAGGCGATTTCGCCAGGTCGGAAAAATGCGCCAACGACGCGCTCGATAAGCTCGGCGACAATTTTACGGTCGACGAGCTTTTGCGCGCGATGAATCTTTACATCATCAATTTCGCCAGCGGAAAATTCGACATTCCGCCGGGCAACCAGAAGTTTCTGGAAAAATCGGCGGGCTATATGAAAAAACTTCCGCCGAACGTCGTCATCGAGGTCGGCGGTCACACGGACAATGTCGGCAAAGACGACAAAAATCAAAAGCTTTCGGAAAATCGCGCGGGCGCGGTCAAGGACGCGCTGATTAAATTCGGCGTCCGCAGCGACATTTTGCAGATGAAAGGCTACGGCGCAGCAAAGCCGAAAGCCTCGAACGACACGGAAGACGGCAGATTTCAGAATCGAAGAATCGAATACGTCGCGCTTTCGAAATAACGAGTTTTGAATTACGAGTTTTGAGTTAAATCCGCTGAATCACAAGCTCAAAACTTTTTCCGGCGGCGCGCGGGCAAAAAAGAAATTAACAGGGATAACAGGATGAACAGGGATTTAAAATCATCTTTCTTATCCCTGTTTATCCTGTTATCCCTGTTAATTCTTCATATCAAAGAATCAGGCGCTTGTCGCCCGCGCGGCGCGTCCGCTTTTCGCGGTCGAAATATTCGAGCAGCGGAATCGCGTATTTGCGCGAAACGCCCGCAATTTCTTTAAATTTCGCGACGTCGATGAGCCTGTCCGAAGTCTGCGCGGCGTAATTTTTCAATTTATCAATCAAAGCGTCGAGCGCGTCGCGTCGGAAATAGAAATCTTCCGTGACTTTGACGATTTCGCCCGCGTTCAGCAAAAGCTGGAAAACTTTGCGCGCCTGCCGGCGGTCGAGTTTCGTGCCTCGCGTCGCCTCGTCCAGCGCCGCTTCCAGCGCCGGAACTTCGAAGCGCGCCTCGCGATAAATTTTCTCCAGCCTTTCGCGCAGGATTTTTTCTTCGGCGGACAATTCCAGGTTATGCGCGGCGGCGCGCACCAAATCCTTTTCCGCCGCGATTTTTCCTTCTCTTTCCAGCGCCGCCAGCGTCGCTTTGAAAATTTCCGCCGACAGGCGCGCAAAGATTTTTTCGCGCAGAGTTTCGCGTCCGATTCCGGGCGCGAGCGGCTCGCGGCGATGATGCGCTTCGATTTCCGAAAGGGTTTTCGCCTTCAGATTTTCAAACGGCGCGCGCGCGACGAAAAAGTTTTCGGCGGCTTCGACAATCGATTTTTTCTCCGTATTTTCCGCCAGCGATTTTCGCAAAACCGCGTTGCGCCAGCCCGTCCGCGCGCGCAAATCGGCAAAGCCCGCGCCGCTTTCGCCCGCCGTTTCCAGATAAATTTTGAGCCGGCGCGCGCGGTCGCCCGCGCTTTCGGCTTCGATTAAATTTTGCAGCACGCGGCGAACTTCCCTTGCGTCTTTGCGGCGATGCCTGACGGCTTGCGCGTCTAAAATGCGCCCGCCCGCAATCGTCACCTGCGGCGAATAGCTGCGCAGGATAAAACGCTCGCCGGGAACCGCCGCCACGAATGTTTCGAGCCTGAGCTGGACGAAATCGCGCGCGCCGGGCGCGATTTCGCCCGTTT
>DATHBC010000926.1:0-2891 GCA_035296345.1 Pyrinomonadaceae bacterium
ACCGACGTCGTGGCGCACGAAGCCGGGCACGCCCTGCTCGATACAATCCGCCCGGATTTATGGACGAGCACGCTGACCGAGCCGAACGCTTTTCACGAAGCCTTCGGCGATTGCATGGCGATTTTAACGGCTTTGTTCGACCAGGAAACGCGCGTCGCGCTGCTCGCTGAGTCGCCGAATTTGGGCACAGCCAATTTCGTCGAAGCGGCGGCGGAAGATTTGTCCGACGCGGTGCGGCGGGCTATCAGCGCGAATCATCCGGCGGCTGCTCCGCGGCACGCTTTGAACGATTTCAAATGGCAGCTGCCGACGACCCTGCCGACAAACGGTCCGCCGGACGTTTTAATCTCGGAGATTCACAGTTTCGGGCGCGTCTTTAGCGGATGTTTCTACGACGTTATTCGCAATATCTTCAATTCATACGCGGTCAAAGACGAGGCGACGCTTTTGACCGCGGCGCAAACCGCCGGAAAGATTCTGATTAAGGGCGCGAGCACCGCGCCGCAGACGCCGCGCTTTTTCCAGGCGGTCGGTCGCGCGATGTCGGCGGCTGACCAGAGCCTTAACAGCGGCGCAAACCGCGAAGCCGTCCGCGCGGCTTTCGCCCGGCACAACATAGCGCTGGGCACGAACGCAATGCTCGCGCCGAGAGCCGCGCTGGCTGGTTCCGCTCCGAAAATGAGCGCCGCGAAGGGCGCGGTTTTGTCCGCTACGACGCGCACCGATTTGCGACAGCGAATCGGAGCCGACCCGAAATCCAGATTGACGGTCAGCGCGCTGAGCATCGGCGGAGAACAATTCGCCGAAGCCGTCCATCACCGAGAGGTCTCGTTAACCGGATTGAGCGAAAAATTAAAAGGCGTGGTGGCGATTTCCGCCGAGCCGGTGCTGGTCGGCGGCGTCGGCGGCAGAGCGGCGATTATGAGCGCTCTGCCCGAATCTTTTACGACGACCGACGAAGTTCACTCTTTTGTCCAGAGTCTTTTAAAGAACGACCAAATCGCTTTTGAAGAGAAACGCAAAACGACCGGCAGCCGGGCGGGATTCGCCGCCTCGACAAAGAAGAGCACGCCGAAGTCGCTGCCGCATACTCACGTGATTCGAGCGCGCGGCGGCAAAAAAGTTCTCGAAAGAGTCCGGTTTGTCTGTCGCTGTTACGGCGGCGACGCCGGCAGCAGATAACAGCCGGAGTTTTTCTTTATTAAATGGCTGAGAAGCGCTTGCGCTTGATGCGCTTCTCGCCTTTTTCGTTGACCGTTTCGCGGTGCGTTTCTCCCGGTTTGAGCGGTTCTTCGCCTCGCGCTACCTGCTTGTTTTCGTTCAGAGTTTTAATGTAATGAGCCGCTTCGGCGAGCGATTCCTCGTCGGGTTCTTCGCTGTTGACGGCTGTAATTCTTCCTTTTTCGTTCATCTTTATCTCCACATTTACGGGAAGCACGGCGATTGATTGGTGACCGCTTTCTTCTCCCGTCGAATCGGCAAGCGGCAAAGCGAAAGATTTATTCACCTGCGCGTGAACAGCGCCGCCGTCTGCGGATTTTTCGCTGACGAATATCAGCTCCGAATCGTATTCGACCGCCAGCCGCAGCCTGAGCGCGGCATCGAGATTGTTCATACTTTCGGCGCTGACGATTTGAGAAATCAGCAGCGGAGCTTCAGACCAATCGCTGAAATCGGCTTCCGCCGCGCCGCTCGTCTCGCTGAACAATAGAGTTTTCATTCCCAAAAGACGAGCCGCGGCAGCGTGCTCGGCGCTCTCCGTAATAAATAAACACTGGTCGAGATTCGCGCCTTCGGTCGGATTGAGGCGTTCGACGGCAAGCTCGAAAACACGCCGTTCGGGCTTTCTGACGCCCGCGTGCGTCGAAAGTGTGACGTGCCGCTCGACCGGCTCGAAAAACTCTCGGAGGTTTAAATTTTCCAGCAGCCCGACGTATTCCTGAAAAATATCTTCGACGCCTCTGTCCGGCGTCGGCATATAATAATCGGAAACCAGACAGACGCGGAGCGGCTCGAACGCCTCGGTTTCAAAGCCGCGAAGAATTTCCAGCGCCTCCGAAACGTGAGGAAACAGCCGCCTGTCCGCGTCGATAAGCGTCCCTCCCAAATCGAGCATTAAAACGCGAATCATAATGAAAACCTCCCTCGCCAGCCTGCGTCACCTTTGCCCGGAGAAAGATATTTTATCTCTTTGGGAAAAAGGAAGTTCGCGGCGGACCCGGGATAATTTTATCATTTTATCGACCGGGCAGGCTAATATTAAAACGGCTGGGAAATCAATGTGAAAGGCGAAAACCGTCGTTTGACGACGCGCAGCCGGGCTGAGGAATTAAATCTTTGCGACATCGCCCGTCTTAGTTCTTGACACCGATTTTCTGCGCGCCTAAACTTTATCTTGAGAGGCTTTTAAACCGAGTGAACCTGCCGAATTATCTGACATTAGCCCGCATTGTTCTGGTTCCGCTGCTGGTCGTTATTCTGCTGACGCCGTTTGCCGACGAGTGGTTCGGCATCAGCAGCTACGCGCTCGCCATCGCCATTTTTCTCGCCGCTTCGTTGACGGACATTCTGGACGGGCACATCGCCCGGCGGCGCAATCAGGTTTCCAATTTCGGCAAGCTGCTCGACCCGATAGCCGATAAGCTTCTGGTTTCAGCCGCGCTGATCGTGCTGGTCGAAAAACATCTCGCGCCCGCCTGGGCGGTCGTCGTGATTTTGGGCAGAGAATTTATTATTACCGGCTTGCGCTCGGTCGCGGCGAGCGAGGGCATCGTCATCGCGGCGCAGAAAATCGGGAAAATCAAGATGTGGGCGCAATGCGTGGCGATTGTCGCGCTGCTGGTGGCGGGCGCGACGGGCAATCCGCCGGTCTCGAATTTCGGCTGGAGCCT
>DATHBC010000927.1:0-7300 GCA_035296345.1 Pyrinomonadaceae bacterium
GGCGCACCGCCGGGGAACAGCGAAGCGACGGTCGTCAATATCGACCCGAAAAAAATAAAACCGACCAACCCGGCTGTTCCGGCGGCTGATAATTCGGAAGTTTTAACCGTTCTGAACGAGAAGGGCGCGGTCGAGACCAGAATTTTTAAAAGCCATCCGGTCTTGGCGAAAATCGAGAAGACGACTTTCGGCAGAGAAGTGCAGGTCAGGGTTTTCCTGAAAAACGGGAAGGTTATTCCCTTAGCGCCGGAAAAAATCGGGAATTTTATCACGGATTCGGCGCAGCAGATTCTGCAATCCGCCGCCGTCGTTCAGCCGCCGCAGCCGAAACCCGCGCCGGATGCCGGGACGGGCGCGGCGACCGGAACGAAAACCGGGGATACGAAAGACAGCCGGGCGAACCGACCGCCGCAGACTCCGAACGCGCCGCCGATTAGAGTTCCGACGCCGCAGCGGTAAAGTCTTTTGAAAGCTTTTCAAACAAATGCCGGAACTGGGTTATAATCGGTCTGTTATGGAAAAGTTTACGTTGATTTGCCCGTGTTGCGAAACGACTCTGACGATTGACGCGCAGACCGGCGCGCTGCTGGCGCACGAGGAAAAAGCGAAAAAGATCAGCTCGTTTGAAGATTTAAAAAGCGAGCAGGACAAGCAGAAGGAAGTCCGCGAGCAGCTTTTCGCGCAGGAGATGTCTTCGGTCAAAGACCGCGAGCGCCTGCTGGAAGAAAAATTCAAGGAAGCTATGAAACGCGCCGGAGACGAAACCGACAAACCGTTTCGCAATCCGCTGGATTTGGATTGAAAGTACCGAGTACTCAGTGCAGAGTGCTGAGAGAAAGCATTTTACTCAGTACTCAGCACTCAGTACTCAGTACTCATTCTATGGAAAAAATCTCTCAATATTGCCAGAAATGCCGGGCGGCTAATCAGCCGGGCGATGTCGTCTGTTATCGCTGCGGGACGCGGCTGATGCTGGTCGTCGTGCCGCCTTCGGTGCGGCACGAGGAAACGCTCATGCCGTCGTATTACGAAGACCATCTGCTGGAGCGTGTATCGCTGCTCGAACTGCGTCTGGGACAAATCGCCGAGCGGCTTTCGATGGCTCTGGATTTAATGCTGCGGCAGGCGAAAACCACGCAGGTCGACCATTTATTGCTGGAAACTCTGGTTGATTCGCTCGGCGCGCTCGGAATTTCGGAAAAAGAAGCCCTGACGCAGAAGCTGCGCGAGCGTCTGGAAGCCAGAGAAACCGCAGCCGAAGCAGCGGTAGAATTTGAAAAGGAAACGCCGGAAAAGCGCAGCGAACGGATTTTTAAAAATATTCTGCTCAATCACGAGCAGCCGAACACAGACCTTTTCGCGCATCTCGTCAGGGAAGGAATCAGATTTTTGACCGAAGGCGAAGAAAAACAGGGATTTCGCACGCTGGAACGCGCCGCGCAGATTTCGCCGCAAAACGTGCCGCTCATGATTTTTCTCGCCGAAAGCCTGTTTCGCGCCGATAAATTCGACGCGGCGAAAAAACATCTGGAAAAAGCTCAGGAGCTGTCGCCGCAGGAAACGAAAATCCTGCTGCTGCTCGGCGTCATTTACGCCGACGCGGGCGACGCGGAAAATGCCCGGAAACTTTTGAGCGTCATATCGAACAGGCACGAGACGGCTTTTTGCGTAAATTACGCCTGGGGATTTCTGGCGGCGGCGGAAGAAAAATGGACGGAATCGCTTGCCGCTTTCAGCGAAGCACTGAGCCTGCGCAATCTGCCGGAGACGCACTATCTGACGGGTTGCGCGTATTTTCAGCTTCGGCGCTACCAGGCGGCGCGGAAACATCTGGAAAAAGCCGTCCGGATGGACGAAAATTTTTCGGACGCATGGTTTATGCAGAGCGTGATTTTCAACGTTTCGGGCGAGGAAGCCAAAGAAAGCGAAGCGTTCGAGCGCGCCTGGCAGACAAAAGATTCGGGCGCGGAATGCCTCGCCTTTTTCAAGCGAAAAAAAGAGGGAAATCCCCAACTTCTCGAAACGGCTTTGCCTTTCGCGCGCCTGAAAACCGTGGAAAAACATCTGCTGACAAGCGGCGCGCGCCGTTTGACAAAACTGTTCAGGGAAGAAATTTATAAAATAATAGCCTGACCGGCTGACCGTAAAAAATGAGGAAACGCCTTTTTCCGGCTTTCTTTAAATCAACCGATGCCTTCGAATAAAGAAAAAATAATCGTCGCGCTCGACGTGGAAACCGCCGACGCGGCGCGCGAAATTATCGAAGAGCTGCGCGGGGAAGTCGGCGCATTTAAAATCGGCTTGCAACTATTTACGGCGGCGGGCGCATCATTCGTTCGTGAAGTCGTCGCGGGCGGCGTCAAGCTTTTTCTCGACGTAAAGTTTCACGACATCCCGAACACGGTGGCAAAGGCTTCCGTGGAAGTAGCGCGGCTCGGCGTCTGGATGTTTAACGTCCACGCCCTCGGCGCAGGCGAAATGATGACGCGCGCCGTCGAAGCGGTCAGGGAAACCTGCCAGCGGGAAAACCTGCGGCAGCCGAAAATTATCGGCGTCACCGTTTTGACCAGCAGTAATGAAAAAACTCTGCGCGAGGTCGGAATCGAAAGCGGCGAAACCGGCGCGCAAGTTTTGAGATTGGCGAAACTTACGGCAAAATGTGGTTTGGACGGCGTGGTTGCCGCGCCGACCGAAACGCGCCTGATTCGCGAAAATCTGGGAGATGATTTTTTGATTGTCACTCCGGGCGTTCGCCCGCAGCCCGAAAACGCGGAAGTTGGAACTTCGGACGACCAGAAGCGTGTAATGACGGCAGGCGAAGCGATAAAAACGGGCGCGGATTTTCTGGTCATCGGTCGCCCGATTCTGCTGGCGGCGAATCGACGCGAAGCGGTCAGGAAAATTTTGGGAGAAATAGAAGAGGAACCCGAAAGGGAAGACAGAAGGGAAATCGTATCCTGAGGCGGAAAATTTCCTTGGCTAATTTTTTGATGAAAAACTCACTGTTTATAAGTTTAACCATCGGCGTTTTAGGCTTTATCGCCGCCGTCTTCGCGCAGGAAGTCCCGAAAGCAACGTCTTCGCCAATCACCGCTCCGACCACCACAACGACCTCAACCGTGACGGGCGCGTCTTTTCGTATCGGCGAACGCCTCTCCTACAGCGTCTCGTTCGGAAAAATCACTGACGCCGCTTATGCCGAAATCTTTATCGCCTCGCGCGGAAAGCTTTCGGGCAAAGACGCCGTGGAGCTGCACGGAAAATTCAAAACGACCAATCTGGTCAGCGCTTTTTATCTGCTCGACGAGCTGCGCATGAGCTATGCTTCCGCCGAAACCGGTTTGCCGCTTTATACGAAAGTCGTCTCGAACGAAGGCATTCAGCCGAAGGAAGCGGCGAAAAATTTTCTGGAAAATCCGACCGCTTATCACGATTTATTGACGGCGATTTACCAAGCCAGAAGCCTCGGCGGCAGCGGAACCGTTTCCTTTCAGGAAAACGACCGTGTCTACAACGCCGTCTTCCAGCCGAACGGCGGGATGGAAAAGGTGAAAACCGACGCGGGCGAGTTTGAAACCAGCATATCGACGGTTCAGAGTTCGTTTCTGGACGAAGCCGGCTTAAGAGATTTACGCATCAATTTCAGCAATGACGAAGCCCATCTGCCCGTGCTGATTCGCTTTAAGACGCAGAGAGGCGAATTTCGCGCGGCGCTCGCCAGCGTGCAGACGATTTTGCCGCAGACCGAATCGCAGGTCGAGCCGACGCCCGTTTTAACGGCGACCACGCCGACGCCGCTGCCGATTATAACGCCGCGCCCGACGCCGGCGGCGACGCCTTATATCGAAAATCAGCCGCTGCCCGTCGAGCTGCCGTTCAAGCTCGGCGAAACTTTAAATTTCCGAGTTACGACACAAAATCAAAACATCGGCACGGTGACGTTGCAGGCAAAAGAGCGCAAGCTTCTGCCTTCCAGAAGCGGCTTGGGAGTCGACAGTCTTTTATTGACGGCGACGGTTTCGGCAAACGGGCAGCAGCGCGGGATTCTGAACGTCGGCGATTCGGTAAAATCTCACGTTAACCCGATTACGCTGGCTCCGATGAACGTCGATTTTAAATTAACCGGCAGTTTGAGCGCATATAATCAAGCCGTTCAGTTCGAGCAAGCCGGCGGATTCGCGCTGGACAGCACGGGTAATAGAGTAGAAATGCCGGTCGGCACGCACAGCCTTTTATCGCTGGCATACGCGATTCGCTCGTTTAGCCTCTGGCAAAGCAAAAATCGGGAAAATCCCGTCAACGACACGCGAGTCGCCATCTTTGTCGGCGATAAGCCTTATGTTCTCATCCTGCGCCCGCTGACGGTCGAGATAATCGAATTTCAAGGCAGAAGATTTCCGGCGCAGGTCGTCGCGATTGTCAGCGCCGACCAGTCGCTGAGCCAGATTAACCAGTTGAATCTTAAAATCTGGCTTTCGGTTGATGAAAAACGCCTGCCTCTGCGATTTGTCGTCGGCGCTTACCAAGCCGATTTGCAGTCGGTTACACAAAATCCGGTTAAATAAAAAAGCGTTTTCGCCTTTATTTTTCAAATAAACGTTTGAATTCGTAATTGAAATTGAAAACTAATTTCAATTACGTTAAGATAGCTTTGGCGAAAGACGAAGGAAAAATGAACAGCGAAAACATATCCACACTGGCGAACGCGGCGGTCGGAACCGAGGCGAAAGTTAAAAGTATAATCGGCGAAACGGCGGTCACGCGCCGCTTGATGGAAATGGGCGTCGTGCCGGGCGTTTCGGTCCGCGTCGTCAAAACCGCGCCTTTCGGCTGTCCGCTGGAGATTCGCGTGCGCGGCTACAATCTGGCGATTCGCCGCAGCGAGGCTCAGGCTATCGAGATTCAAACCTCTAATGCCGTCACAACGTCCTGAGTTTGTAATGAATTATCAAGAAATAACAACCAAAGAAAAGACAGGCTCCGGCAGCAGCAGCGGCAATGGTCAAAAGAATGCTCAAT
Organism: Pyrinomonadaceae bacterium; assembly: GCA_035296345.1. GTDB lineage: Bacteria > Acidobacteriota > Blastocatellia > Pyrinomonadales > Pyrinomonadaceae > JALZHR01. Next base: position 5,020 of record DATHBC010000927.1, read on the forward strand.
CCGTCGCTCGCAGCCCGCAATCTTCAGAATTGATAATCGCTCTGGCGGGTAATCCGAACGCCGGGAAAACGACGCTTTTCAACGCCTTGACGGGCTTGCGCCAAAAGGTCGCCAATTATCCGGGCGTGACTGTCGAGCGCAAGGAAGGATTCTGGAAAGCCGGCGAAGAAAGCCTGCGCCTGATTGATTTGCCGGGTCTTTACAGCCTCGACGCGACCTCGCTCGACGAGCAGATAGCGCGCGACGTTTTGACCGGAAAAATCAGGGATTTGCCGCCGCCCGACGCCATTGTCGCCGTCGTCGATGCTACGAATCTGGAAAGAAATCTTTATCTCGTCACGCAGCTTCTCGAATACCGGATTCCGCTGGTCGTCGTGCTGACGATGGTTGATCTAGCCGAAAAGCAAAAGCATGAAATCGACACGAAAAAACTGGGCGAACTGTTAGGCGTTCCGGTCGTCGCCGTAATAGCCGCGCAGCATTCGGGCATCGCAGAGCTCGCCGAAAAAATTCTGGAAACAATTGACACAAAGCCGCAGATTCCGTTTGAACTGAGCTTTGACGAAGAAACTTCCGCCCACGGCAAAATCTTCGCCCGCTACAATTTTATTTCCGACATCGTGCAGGAAACGGTTAAACACGACGACCTCGCCGGGCATAATTTTTCGGAAAAAATCGACCGCGTTTTGACGCACAGGTTCTTCGGGTTAATCATCCTGGTGACGATTCTGCTGGTGGTTTTTCAGACGATTTTTTCGTGGGCGGCTCTGCCGATGGATTTGCTCGACCAGGGCTTCGGCGCGCTCGGCGATTTCACGCGGGCGCAGATGCCGGAAGGTTTATTGACGGATTTAGTCGTCGACGGAATCATCGCGGGCGTCGGCGGCGTGCTGATTTTTCTGCCGCAGATTCTTCTGCTTTTCCTGTTTATATCCATTCTGGAAGATACCGGGTATATGTCGCGCGCGGCGTTTCTGCTGGATAAAACGATGAGCCGGGTCGGGCTGCACGGCAAGGCGTTTCTGCCTCTGATGAGCAGTTTCGCCTGCGCGATTCCGGGCATCATGGCGACGCGGACGATTGAAAATCCGAAAGACCGGCTCGCGACGATTTTGATTGCGCCGTTTATGAGCTGTTCGGCGCGGCTGCCGGTTTACGCTTTAATGATTGCGACGTTTTTCGCCGGGCAGACGGTTTTCGGCTTTATCTCGCTCGGCGCGGTTTTGATGCTCGCGATGTATGCGCTCGGCATTATCACGGCGATTATAGTGGCTTTCATTTTAAAGAAGACACTTTTGAAATCGCCGCCGCCGCCTTTCGTCATGGAGCTTCCGCCGTATCGTTTGCCGAATTTCCGGAACGTTCTGCAAAATATGCTGACGCGCGCCGGATTATTTCTGAAACGCGCGGGCACGGTGATTCTGGCAATCTCGATTATTCTGTGGGCTTTGACGGCGTTTCCCAGAAGCGGTCAGCCGCCAGCCGACGGCAATCAGCCGGAAGCGGCTCTTGCGGTAAATAACGAGCAATCAGCCGATGACGAAGAACAAAGGACGAAGGACAAATCCGAGCAATTGCAGAACAGCTACGCCGGAAAGCTCGGACATTTTATCGAGCCGGTTATTCAGCCGCTCGGCTTTGACTGGAAAATCGGCGTGGCTTTGATTGCCAGCTTTGCGGCGCGCGAAGTTCTGGTTTCGACCCTGAGCATTATTTACAACGGCGATAAGGACGCGAACGAAGAATCCGAAACGCTGATGCAGTCAATCAGAGAAGCGAAAAAAGATGACGGCGTGACGCCCGTCTGGTCGCCGCTGACCGCGCTGACGCTGATGGTTTTCTTTGTTTTGGCGATTCAGTGCATGTCGACCGTCGCGGTCGTGCGCCGCGAAACGAACTCGTGGGCGTGGACGCTGTTTATGGTCGGATATATGACGGCGCTGGCGTATGCCGCGGCTTTTTTAACGTATCAGGGCGGGCGCTTGCTCGGATTCAGTTAAATGATTTTCGCGTAAAAAGGCTTCGAAAAATTTCAAACAGTTGTTATGGATATTCAGACGATAATTGTGGCAATCATCATTTCCGCGGCGGCAATCTATATCGGTCGGTTGATTGGACGAAAAGTAAAATCCGCCGTCGCGAAAAATTCAAACTGCGCCGGAGCGGATTGCGGCTGCGATTCAAAGAAGACTGCGATTTAAAAGGCGAAAATCACAGTTATGGATTGTTTCCAACGTCATTGTTAAGTCACGCTCCGGAACTGAAACTTCCGCCTTTTTGA
>DATHBC010000928.1:0-3253 GCA_035296345.1 Pyrinomonadaceae bacterium
GCAATCGTCGCCGCGCCGGGCTTTTCAGATGCGGCTTCGCACGGCGCGCTGCTCGACCATTGCGAGCAGATGCAAGACCGATTTGCCATTCTGGATTCGCCTGAAACGGTCGCAAAAATCGACGACCTGAAAAAAATCGGCACGCCCGGCGGCGGAAGAACGAGAAGAACGGAAGGCGGCGCTACGGGCGAAACCAGCGCCGGCGCTAGCGGTGAGACGGGCGGAGGCGGAGGCGGCGCACGACCGCGCACGAGCGACCGCGGCTTCGGCGCTTTTTATTTTCCGTGGATAGAGGTCAGCGACCCGTTTTCGCCCGCCACTACGGTCAACGTGCCGCCTTCGGGACATCTCGCCGGAATCTACGCGCGCACCGACGGAACGCGCGGCGTGCATAAAGCGCCCGCCAACGAAACCGTGCGCGGCGCGCTCGATTTGACTTATCGCGTCACGCAAGCCGAACAGGGCGAGCTGAACGTCCTGGGCATCAACTGCCTGCGGTTTTTCCCGACGCAGGGCATTCGCGTCTGGGGCGCGCGCACTTTAGCCGACAGCGCCAGCGAATGGCGTTACATTCCCGTTCGCCGCCTGTTCAATATGATTGAAGAATCGATTGCGCGCGGCACGCGCTGGGTCGTTTTCGAGCCGAACGACCGGACGCTCTGGAAGTCAATCGAGCGCGACGTCAGAGCCTTTCTGACGCTGCAATGGCGACAGGGCTCGCTGATGGGCGCGACCGCCGAGGAAGCCTTCTTCGTGCAGTGTGACGAGGAAACCAACCCGCCCGACGTGATTGACGCCGGGCAAGTCGTCGTGATGGTCGGCATCGCGCCGGTCAAACCAGCCGAGTTTGTTATTTTCCGAATCGGACAAAGCGCCGCCGGAACTGAAATCGAAGGAGGAATCTAGATATGCCGCCGAAAGCAGAAGACCCGAAACCGCAAGCCCCGGCTAACGCTTATGTCGACCCGTATCGCGCCTATAATTTCAAACTGGAAATTCAGGGCATCACGGAAGCGCATTTTACCGAAGTCAGCAATATGGAAGTCAAGGTCACGCCGATTGCCTACCGCGAGGCGGGCAACAATCAGGTCGTTCATTACGTTCCCGGTCAGACCGAGTACGGAGCCGTCACGCTGCGCTACGGCTTAACCAAATCGCGCGAGCTTTGGGATTGGTTTATGACGGGCGTGAAAGGAAAAGTGCAGCGCAAAAACTGCTCGATTATCGTTTTGGATTCGGACGGCGCGACCGAAGTTCTGCGCTGGAACCTGATAAACGCCTGGGCGGCGCAATGGCGCGGCGCGATGCTCAACGCGCTCGACCAGGAAGTCGCCATCGAATCGCTGACGCTGGTTTGCGAAACTTTTGAAAGAGCCTAAAGCAGATTTCGATTTTCGAATTTTGAGTTTTGAATCTGGAGCTTTGAGTTTTGAATTTTGAGCTTTGAATTTTGAGCTTTGAGCTGCGCTCTGCGCGCGAGCCGTGAGCGGAAAGCTATGCGTTTATTCGATTACAAAACTAAATTCCTCGCCCTGGTCGCGGAAAACCTGCGGCGGCTGGCTGAATTCATAAGCCGCCGGCAGCTGCTGCAACCGCCGGAAGCGGAAGAAGAAATTTCCGCCGCGCCGGCGCTTTCGCCGCGCGAAGACTGGCTTGAAAAAACACGCGCCGTGGCGTCTGAAAACTGGTTTGATTTTTCCGCCGTCGGCGGCGAGCTTGAGACAATCGCTCAGGAAAGCGAATTTGAGACGGAAATTCAAACGACCGATTCGACTTTTAGCGATAAAACCGGCGCGAGCGCGGAAGATTTTGTTTTGAGAAAACCGGAAAAGCAAACGCCGGTCAAGACCTTCTTTGAAAACCGGCGCAAAGTCGCCGGAAAGACGCCGGAAATTTCCGACCCTTTCGAAGCTTCGGATAAAGCCGAAGAAGCCGGCGGCGCAGCGGAAATTCCTTTGACGAAAAGCGCGCGCAGGACGGAAGCCGCCCGGACGGAAAAGACCGGGAAATCGAAATCCGATTCGCGCTTTCTCAGCTTCGGATTCCCGGACAAAAAGAAAAGGGGAGAAATCTCCGAATCGCCGCAGCCGCTTAAGCCTTTATCCGAAAGCTCCGGTCAAACGCCGCCGGCAAAAGACGAGAAATCGCCGGTGACGGCAAAACGAAATTTCCGGCTTTCTCCGCTTCAACTCGTTTCCAAAAGCGAGCCGGAAGCTTTCGCGCCGAAAGCCGCGGATGCGGTCGAAAATCAGCCGCCGAAACTCGAAAGGCAGACGTTCGAGCGCAAAAAATCCGCCGCGATAAAATTTAACCGAATCGCGCCCGCAAAACCGAAAAACGCTGCGGAAGAAAAGCCGGAATCAATCGTCGGAAAACCGCCCGAACGGCGCGGAAAGGCGACTGACCGCCAGCCGGTTCCAGGCTCGTTTCCGGTCTCGGGCTTCGGAAAAACAAACGACGAACCCGGCGACGCCGGAATAAATTTCGAGTTTCCGAAACGAAAAACGAATACGGATTCGGCAAGCGTTTTTTTGCCGAAAGCCGAGCCGCCTGCCGCGCCGGAAACGCCGAATTATTCTTCGCCGCAGATGCAGGGACAGCAGCAACAGCCGCAGAAGCAGCGAAGAAAGAATCGAATTCGCGCCCGGGAATATTTTAATCCCGAGCGCGATAAAAAAACCGACAACCGACCCGACAACACGGAAAAGTTTGCCTTAGCCGCTGCTCTTGCCGAATCGCCCTGGATAGATTTACCCGACGAGACGGCGTTTACAGAAGCGGCAGCGGCGGACGACATTCAAACGAGCCTTTTCCAGCGCGAGCATCTGCTTTTTCTGGAAGGCGAACAAGCGGGAAAAACATAGAAATAAAGGAGATAAAAATATGATTTTTGGAATCGGTTTAATTGTTATCGGGCTGCTGGGCGGGCTCGGAGTATATTTCGGTTTGCTGGCTCCGCAGGTTCAGACCGCGGAGGTTACGGGCGCAATCGGCAGGAAAGCCGCCGGGATAATCTGCATCGTCGCGGCGGTCGCCATGATTATTGCCGGAATTCTGAAGCTGGCAGGCGTTTGGTAGACGGATTTTAGTTTCGCAGTCTAAACCGAAAATTAAAATCCGTTCCGAGGAATATAAACGGACGGTTGTAATCGACAGCTATGGAACGAGTCGCGTTTTTGATTGAGGAAACGGGCGAGCGCATCACTTGTCTGCTGAACCCGGAAAGCGTCGTGCTGCGGCGAACGGCGGGCAT
>DATHBC010000929.1:0-2669 GCA_035296345.1 Pyrinomonadaceae bacterium
GTCGATGTCGGAATTATCATCGACGGAGCCGGGATAGGCTCGGCGATGACGGCAAACAAAGTTCCCGGCGTCCGCGCGGCGGCTTGCTACACAATCGCGCTGGCGAAAAATTCGCGCGAGCATAACGGCGCGAACGTTTTAACGCTGGGCAGCGGGCAAAATAATTTCAATGAAATCAGGGAAATCGTCGAAGCCTTTCTGACTTCGGATTTAACCGAGGAACGCCATAAAAAACGCGTTGGAAAAATCGAAGCGATTGAGCGACAATATAAACGTTAAAAAGATGGCTAATCTAACCAACGGAAATTACGAACGACTGGTCGAGCAGATTACGGATTTGGTTTTGTCGCGTCTGGACGGCGGCAGCGGCGACGGCTACGAGGGCTATAACTGCCCGACGTTTTGCAGCGCCGACGTGCAGCGCATCGTCGACGCGGGCGCGTCGCGCATCGGGATTGTGCTGGGCGAAACGGCGACGGCGCACGATTGGGCGAGCCTGATTGACCACACTCTGCTGAAACCCGAAGCGAGCGAAGCCGACATCAGAAAGCTTTGCGACGAAGCCGCGCAGTTCGGCTTTGCGTCCGTCTGCGTCAATCCGAGCTGGGTCAAAAGAGCGAGCGAATTTTTGCGCGGCACGAAGGTTCCGGTCTGCACGGTTATCGGTTTCCCTCTGGGCGCGACTTTGCCGGACGTGAAGGCTTATGAAGTGCGGCGCGCGATTTTTAACGGCGCGCGCGAGGTCGATATGGTCATCAACATCGGCGCGCTGAAATCCGGCGACGACTGCACGGTCGAAGACGACATTCGCGCCGTCTCGGAAGCCGCGCACGAAAACGGCGTCCTGTGCAAGGTGATTATCGAAACCGCGCTTTTGACGGACGAGGAAAAAGTTCGGGCGTGTCTCGCTTCGAAAAACGCGGGCGCGGATTTTGTCAAAACCTCGACCGGATTTGCCAAAGGCGGCGCGACCGTCGACGACGTGTCCCTGATGCGTCAGGTCGTCGGCGCGGCGCTCGGCGTCAAGGCGTCGGGCGGCGTCAAGGGAATCGAAGACGCCCGCGCGATGTTCGAAGCCGGCGCGACCCGCATCGGCGCGTCGGTCGGCGTGAAAATCGCGCAGGAAGCCAGCGGCGTCAAATCAAATATCGTCGCGGGCAGTTATTAGCAGTTATTAACCGGAAAGTTTTCGACGCGTATTTTGCCGCCGCCTTTGTTTATTTGTGCCTGATCAGCGGGCTAAATCCTCCGAAATTTCTCGGCAAATTATTAATTTCTCCTCTCTTGATTACGACGCCGCCGTTGTGGCTGCCGGGGTTGTTGCGGATTTGCGTCAGAATCGCCTGCGCAACCATCAGACGCATGAAAATCCGCGCTTCCGGTCGTTGAAAGCCGTCGCCTAAATTTTTTGTCCGCTCGAAATCTGCCGCCGCCATTTTGTATAAATCGTTTTGATTAATGAAAAAACCGTATTGCCCGACTGTCGTGTGAAAAAACTGCGACGTGATTTCGTCGGGACGATTCTGCGGTTCGTTGCCGCCGCCGCCGAAACGGGTGAGCAGAATCGCCGCGTTCAAAAGCTCGCTGAATTTTGTGACGCCCGGCTCAATCATCGACAGCGACGTTTCCGGCGCGACGCTCGCAAAAGCGTTGGCAAGCTGGAAGAGCGCGCTCATTTCGACACTGTTTTCCGGCGTCGCCGGCACGAGCGAGGCGGCTTCGTCTAAAATCTGCCGCGCGAGCTTGTCGTCCTCTTCTTTCCGGCGCGCGTGATTGAAAATCTGGATGTAAAGAGAAATTTTGTGTGATTTGTTCATCGCCTGCGCGGCGAGACGGCGCGCCTCGGCGATGTTTCCGGCGTTAATCGCTTTGTAAAATAACTGGCTGTTGAGATTTTGCAGCGCGTATTCGCGCGAGCGGCGGTCGGGAATTGAATTTATCACGCCGAGGGCGCGCTCCGCGTTGTCGGAGCCGATAAGCTTGTTGGCGGCGTATGTGTAATACTGGCTTTTCATCTCGGAAGGCGCGTTTTGCGCTTCTCTGAGAAGCGTCTCGGCGTCAGAATCCTGATTTATCTGATTGAGCCGCTCGTAGGGATTTCGCTGCGCGACCTTTTGTTTGATTTCGTTTTCGCGCTGGCGCAGTTGACCGGCGCGGGACGGCGAAAATTTTTCGATAATCGGGACGAGCTGCGGAATCTGGTAATAGTTGTTTTCAATCTGCGGGTCGCGCAGGAAAAAGACGGCGAGCTTTTCCGCCAGCGCGCGCAGGCTGGTTTCGCTGACGACGAATTTCGATTTCTCAGCGCCCGCGCCGCTGCCGCGGCTGCTCGCTTCGTTTTTTTGCACCAGGCGCGTGAGGAAATTAACGGCGAGATTCCGCTCATTATAGCTGACCGAAAAATCCATGTCCTGAAATTTTCGCAAAGCTTCCTCGGCGAGCCGCGCGGCTTCTTCCGGTTCTTTTTCGCCGAGGCGGTCGATTAATTCGAGCAGCGCGTAGGAGATGCCTTTTTCCATCAGCTCGCGCGCCAGCCTGACGGCTCGTTTCGGGTCCTGCCGCGCGATTTCGTTGGCGAGTCCCTGCTCGGTGTTGATTTCGTTTTGCAGGCGGCTGTAATCAGTGCCGTTCGGGAGAATGTTTTTCGGCGAATGCAACAGCGCGGCGAT
>DATHBC010000930.1:0-5489 GCA_035296345.1 Pyrinomonadaceae bacterium
TTCGCCGCGCGTCTCAGCCAAAATCTGCAAAGAAAGTTGAAAACGCCGCTGCCCGTTTTAAAAACGAAAAAATCCTGCCAGCCGAAGTCGAAAGCGGGTTTTTCGGAAAGATGGAAAGCGGCGGCAGAGGCGGCGCGAAAAATGGCGCGCGGCTTTTCGTGGCAGATGCCGCTGGTTTTTCTTTTCGTTTTTGCTTTCGCACTGGTTGCCCCGGCGCAGGGCAGAGAAGCAAAATCGGCGCGCGAGTGTTTTGATTTAAGCTTTAACCTGATGTTTCTGGGCGCGATTTTCGGCTCGGTTTTAACTTTCCCGAAATCAATTCCGGCGCAGGGATTTCCGCGCGAAAATCTCGCCGAGAAAGCCGACAGAAAACATCGCGAAGGCTGGTGCGACTGGTGCGATTGCGAATGCTGCGAATGCTGCGGAGAAGGCTGCTGCTGCTGTGATAATTGCGGCTGCGACGGCTGCTGCGGCTGCGACTGTAGCTGCGATTAAACATTTCTTAATGCAAAACGTTTATTAATGCAAAACGCAAAATGCAAAGTGCAAAATGGAAGAAAAAATTTAATTCCGAATCTTAAATTTTAAATCCAAATATTCTGCACTTTGCATTTTGCGTTTTGCATTTAGCTACGCGCTCGCTTCGCCGGCTTGCGCGGGAAACATTTTTTCCAGCGCGCCGGTCAAAACGCCGATTCCGAATTCGCCGGCGGCGCGTGATTTCAGTTTGCCGTCCGCGTCGAACAGGTAGTAAACCGGAACCCAGCCCTGCTCGTTCAGAAAAGCTTCGCGCAGTTTGTGCTTGTTATCGACGGCGCAGATGTCGTCGATGCAATGCTCCCGAATCATCGCTTTGACCTTTTCCAAATCAGTGTCGGCTTCGTAGCGCGGCATGTGAATCGCCACCGCGCGCAAGCCTCTGTCTTTATATTTCGCCTTAAGCTCCTGCAATTTAGGCATATTTTCCTTGCAGATTCCGCAGCTCGTCGCCCAGAAATAAACAATCGTGGGCGCGCCTTTGACGTAATCGTCAGCGGTTTCCTGCAATTCGTTGAACCAATCGGTTGCGCCTCCGAATGACGGAATAGCGTCTCCAATTCTCATCGGCATATTGAATCACCTCGTAATATAAAAAAATATAAAATAGCGTTCGTTTCAAAAAGCCTTTTATCCTGCAACGGTTACGGCTGCAAGACAAAAGGCTCAGGTAAAATAAATTTACGCGGTTCGCGCGCTTTCCTGCGGCTGTTTATCCGGGCTTAAATCCAGCCCCTGAGCCACACGGCGTCCGTAATCTTCATCAGCCTGCGTAAAATAGCCGACCATTCTTTCCTGAATGTCCCCGTCGCATTGGCTGATTGCATCGACCAGATTTTTGATGAGCTCTTCGCGTTCCCAGTCTTCAAACGAACGGTAACGCTCGCCCGCTTGTTTGAAATTGTTCGTGCGGCTCAGGGTCTGGCGCGTCACGTGACCGGAAACATAAGGTTTGTGGTCGGCGACGCTTTCCGGCTTCGGAGCCTGTACCAAGCCGCCTTTCGAGCTCGGCTCGTAATTGACGTGGGGATTTTCGCCCGCCTCGACGCCGTCCACGTGATAAGCCATCTGACCGTCGCGCTGATTGGTCGCGATGTGTTTTTTCGGCTTGTTAATCGGCAGTTGCAGATAATTTGCGCCGACGCGGTAACGCTGCGTGTCGGAATACGAAAACGTGCGACCCTGCAAAAGCTTGTCGTCCGAAAAATCTATTCCGTCAACCAGCACGCCCGTGCCGAAAGCGGCTTGCTCGACCTCTGCAAAATAATTCAACGGGTTGCGGTTTAAAACGACGCGACCGACGGGCAGCATCGGGAATTTGTCTTCATCCCAAATCTTTGTCGCGTCGAGCGGGTCCCAATCGAGTTCCGCGTGCTCGTCGTCGGACATAATCTGCACGCACATTTCCCATTCCGGAAAATCGCCGCGCTCGATTGCCTCGTATAAATCCTGCGTCGCGTGGTTGAAATTGCCGATTTTATCGGCTTCCACCTGCGTCAGGTTGCGATAACCCTGTTTCGGGACGAAGTGAAACTTGACCAGAACGGCTTCGCCCTCGGTGTTATACATTTTATAAGTGTTGACGCCGCTGCCCTGCATTTCGCGGTAGTTTGCCGGAATTCCCCAGGGCGAGAAAAGCCACGTAATCATGTGCGTCGCTTCGGGCATCAGGCTGATAAAATCGAAAATGCGGCGCGGGTCCTGCCGGTTCGTCACCGGGTCGGGCTTGAAGGCGTGAACGAGATCGGGAAATTTGACGGCGTCGCGGATAAAAAAGATTTTCAGGTTATTGCCGACCAAATCCCAGTTGCCGTCTTCGGTGTAAAATTTAATCGCGAAGCCGCGCGGGTCGCGCAAATTTTCCGGCGAATGTCCGCCGTGAATCACGGTCGAAAAGCGTATAAAGACGGGCGTTTGCCTGCCTTTTTCCTGAAACAGTTTCGCGCGCGTGTATTTGCCCGCCGGCTCGTCGCCGATGCTTCCGTAAGCTTCAAAATAGCCGTGCGCGCCCGCGCCGCGCGCGTGAACGACGCGCTCCGGTATGCGCTCGCGGTCAAAATGCGTGATTTTTTCTAGAAATTGATAATTTTCCAGAACCGTCGGACCGCGGTCGCCGATTGTGCGGTTGTTCTGGTTGTCGTAAATCGGATGTCCCTGACGGTTGGTCAGAATCGGTTGTTCGCCGCTGCCGCTCTGATTTTCGCCGTTGTTCCCGCTAACGGGCGTTTCTTCCCGCTCGTTCGCCATAATTTGTTTTTCCTCCCTTGTTTGCTCGCTTAAAAATAAAAAAGTAAGAGACGAAAGAATTTTGCCCCTGCTTTTCTCTCGCCTCTTATTGATTGTCTTCAAAGTTATACTTTCAGGTTTTCCTGTCCCGGCGACCAGTCAGCCGCGCACAATCCGCCGGTTTGCAAGCCCTGCAAAACGCGCAGGGTTTCATCGACCGAGCGCCCGATGTTCAAATCGTGAACGACCGCGTATTGCAGAATGCCTTCCGGGTTGATGATGAAAAGTCCGCGCAGCGCGATGCCTTCTTCTTCGACCAGCATATTGTATTTCGCCGCGAGTCTGCCGCCCGTGTCCGAGGCGAGCGGATACTGCAAATCAGCCACGCCGTTCTGCTCGCGCGGAGTTTTAATCCAGGCGCGGTGCGAGTGAACCGAATCGGTCGAAATTCCGATAACTTCCGCGCCGATGCCTTGCAGTTCGTCGATTCTATCCGAAAAAGCGGTCAGTTCCGTCGGGCAGACGAACGTAAAATCGAGCGGGTAGAATAATAAAATCAACCACTTGCCTTTGTAATCCGAAAGCTTGACGTTTTCCGCCAGAGTTTCCAGATTCTTGGTCGAAGGCAGATTGAAATCCGGAGCCGGTTGTCCGACTTTCGCCAGCGTGGGCGTAGCGGTATTTTCGAAAGCTGTTCCTGTAGCTGTCGCCATAAAAATAAAAAAGTCTCCTTGTTCCTGTTAAAATTAATTATTACTGCAATTAGGACACAATCCGCGCAAGGTCAGCTCTATCGATTCGGGCTTGAATTTCGAATATTCCGCCGCCAGCCTGACCAGCTCGTCCGGTAAATCCAGTTCCATATCGACCAGCTTTCCGCATCTGGTGCAGATGGCGTGGTCGTGCCGCGAAGTCATTGAATCGAAACGACTCGCGCCATTGCCGAAGCTGATTTCCGCAATGTGTCCGGCGTCTTTCAGATAACGCAGCGAATTGTAAACCGTCGCAAAGCTAATGCTCGGCAATAGCTGTTTTGCATGGTCAAAAACCTCGTTCGCCGTCAGATGCTCTTCGGCGTCGCGGATAACCTGCAAAACCACCTCGCGCTGCCGCGTCAAACCTAAATCTTTTATATTTACTTCGGATGCGCTCATTATGTTCTAAATTAGATTTAGAATAATTCTAATTCTAAAAGATGTCAAGTATAATTGATAGAGTTTGAGCAGGAAAATTTGTTACTGGAATGATAAATTGGCACAAATGCCGACTTATGCTTCCAAAAATGTAAATAGAAGAGCTGGCGTCAATTCTTCTATTTCCCCGGTTTCAGTTTTCGCCGCATCAGCCAGCCTCACGGCTTTCTGGCGTTACCTGGTATGACAATCAATTTGCGGCGACCTTGAACGTCGATTCCGCCGCGTCTGGAAGAAACCTGAATCACGCGCTCTTCGCCGTCGTCGGCTTCGCCGAGCGGGCGGTTCGGCGTGTATGTGACGACATATTGCGAATCGATGTTTTTCGCCAGCTGCGCGGTTTTATCGACCATTTCCTCAACCGTTTCAGGCAAAAAAATCTCGCCGTTCGTGTCCTCGGCAATCGTCGACAGAAACTGCTCGCTGGTTTTCAGCCGGGCGATTTGCTCCTGCCGCTTGCGTATCATCGCGCGGTCGAGATTAATCGTGGCAATCGTGTAGGTCGGCGTCGTTCCGTGAACCGGCAATTCCGCGCCCGGCGGCAGATTATTGGCTTTCGGACGGCTGACCCTGCCGCTCGCGGTTTTCGGCAGCGTAATGGCGTTTTGCTGAAGCTTTGTGTAGCTGATGACGTGAACGTTTATGTCCGAAGATAACAAATTTCTGACGGCTGAATTTCTGGAGCGCAAATCATCAAAAGTGTCCACGCCGTCGCTGATTAAAACCAGATGGCGATTTTCGAGCGGCGATTTTCGAAAAAAATCGACCGCCTGAGTCAGCGCCAGATTAAAGGCGGAGCGTTTGCCGAAGCCGAGTTTCTTGTCGTTGAGCGCGTCCAGAACCGCCGCTTTATCCTGCGTCCAGTCGGACAAAACATCAACTTTATCGCCGTATTGCATGACGGCGATTGAGTCCGTCTCGCGCAGCGCGCTGACCAGACCTTTCGCCGCCGCCGAGGTCGCCGCTCTTCTTTTCGCATAGGCGATTTCGCCGCCGACATCCAGCAGAATCAAAACGTTTGCCGGCGTCCGGCGCACGCTCGTCGCCTGGTGCAGGCGACCGTCTTCGTTGATCACCAAATCTTCGACGCGCAAATCCGGGACGAATCTTCCGTTTGTATCAAAAGCCGAGATATTGACGCGGATTTCTTCCGTAGCGACTCTTTCGACCTGTTCGGGCGGCGTCGGCGTCGGCTGCGCCTGCCGCGTATTGCCGGACTGCGCCGAAACCTGATTCGCCGAAAAAACAAAAGCCAGACCGACCAGCGAAAACAGAAATTTGAATCGTGACAGTTGTAGCGGCAAAAACATAAATTTTCCTCAAAGTCATCGGTTATGATGCTCGCGGCGGGCGAAAAATATGCTTTGCCGATTGTAAAGATTTCTAAAGGCTCGGATTTTTTTCGACAAAGGCGAGCAGGTTTTTCACGTAAGACGAAAAATTCGGGCACGTGACGCCGCGCGCGGAAAGCAATTTATCGGCGACGCTCGTATCGTAAGTCTGCGAAAGGAAAAAATACGGCACGCCCGAATG
>DATHBC010000931.1:0-6984 GCA_035296345.1 Pyrinomonadaceae bacterium
AAGACTCAAATCGGCATTCGCGGAAATGTTTTAAAGGAAGACGCGCCGATTTTACGATTTCAGGACATTTTATTTGACTCAAAAACAATTCGGGCACTTTTGTCTTTACTCTTTATATAACCGGAAATCTCTTCTCTTCATCTTTGATAATCGCGTAACACAGGCAAGATGTTTTTTCCAGCTCCGCTCGATTAATAATCGATATATTGCCGCGACTGTAACTAATCAATTGCTGCTGCTGGAGAGTTACCGCCGCTTTGTTGACCGCTTCGCGGCGCACGCCGAGCATATTGGATAAAAATTCCTGCGTCAGTCGAAACTCGCTTGTCCGCATCCGGTCGGACGTCATTAAAAGCCAGCGGGCGAGGCGAGCTTCAATCAGGTGAAAACGATAGCAGACAGCCGATTGCGAAACCTGCGTCAATAAAGAATGAGTGTAACGCTGCAGAAGGCGATGCAGCGAATCGCCGCTCGTGCATTCGGTCAGAAAATCTTCCACTTCCATTTTCATTGCAAAGCCCTTGCCCTGCACGATGGCGCGATTGTTCGACGTCTTCACGCCGAGAAAAACTCCAAGCCCGACCATTCCCTCGTTGCCGATGATGCCGACCTCAAGCATGGCAGTGGCTTCGACGGCGGCGAGCAGGGAGATAATTCCGCTGTCGGGAAAATAAACGTGGCGGATAATCTCGTCTCGCTCGTAGATATTATCACCGTAGATTAAGGTCATTGGCTCCAGTTTGGGAGACAAACGCTCGTATTCTTCGTTCGGTAAAGCGGCAAGCAGGCGATTGGCGACGGGTGTGTTAAGTTCTGTGGTTTCTGACATCGAAAAAATCTCCTTTCTACTATCGTGTTGCGTAAAAACAACAGACGGCACAAGAAAAGGTTAATCAGACAAATCCCGATGTCGAATGGTGAGTTGTAAAATAACTTTTACCTTACCAGTATAACAGATAACGATGGATTCCATCAGCGCGCAGGCGCACATACGAAAAAGATTTTTTTTATTTTGACGGCGGTTATCGCTTATTAACGATTTTTTGAGATGTATTCGCCGAGCAGACGGTCATATTCCTCTCTAACCACCTGATAGCACTCGCAGGAGACGGCTTCCAAGCCTTCCCGGTCGAGCATTGTAATCGTGCCGCGCACGTATTTAATCAATCCTTTTTTTTGCAGTTTTCCGGCGGCTATCGAGACGCCTTCGCGCCGGACGCCGAGCATATTGGCGATGAGGTCGTGCGTCATCACCAGCTTGTTTGTTTGCTGTTTATCGTGATTGATGAGCAGCCAGCGGCAAAGCTGCTGGTCGACCGAATGCAGGCGATTGCAGACGGCGGTTTGAGAAATCTGCGTCATCAACGACTGCGTGTAGCGCAGCAGAACGCTCTGAAACACGCCGCCCAAAGCAAACGCTGTTTTCAAAGCCGCCGTTTTCATTCGCACCGCTTCGCCCGCGCCCTGCACTACGGCGCGGCTCGACGTCGTTTCGCCGCCCATAAAAAGCGCAACCCCGACCAAACCGTCGTTGCCCGCGATGCCGATTTCGGCGGTCGCGCCGTTTTCCATAATATAAAGCAGAGAGATAATCGCCGTGGTCGGAAAATAAATATGCGTCATCTTGTCGCCCGATTCGTAAAGCACCTCGCCTAGAGACATTGAAACCGGTTCCAAATCAGGTTTGAGCCGGGCTAATTCGTCGGCGGGCAGCGCGGCGAGCAAATGATTCATCAGCGCGTCATTCTTATCTTTGGTGACGGTCATAATCTTTCCTTCGTTTAGAGAGAGTAAAATCGTTCCGGTTTTGAACCCCATACAGAGATTATCACAATCCGAGCGTTTATGTGCGTAAACGCACAGTAGTCGAAAGTTTTTATAAGCGCGTGAGCGGCGGGCAAACGTTTCGCCCCCGCAGGAATAAGTTTGTAATACACCTGAATATAACGGACGAAATTTGGGAAATACTTCCAATTTGACGTGGTGGTAAATTTCTGCCGGCTGCCGGAAACAGCCGCCATATAAATATTTTTCATATGCGCGCAAACGCACTGATAAGTGTTCTGCAAACGGGTAAAATTATTATATTGCTTAAATCATTGGACGAATTTTTAGTGTCCTCCAAGCTTTGGTTCGGTCAATGCATTTTTGTTTACCGGTGCTAATGACAGGCTTATTTGACATAGTTTATTCCTTTCCCAGCAATCACTATGTTTTTAGCGAAAGCTGTTTGGAAGGACGGATTTCCCCTTAATGAAAACCGTCCTTCATTTTTTACTATTGCTGACTTGCCGGGATTTAAATTATGAATAAAGACGCAATTAAAATAGTCAAACGAAATAAAAAGGACGCGGCGGAAAAAACCGGAGCCGTCGTCGAAACTCCTAAAGTCGAAACCCATACTCAACGCGGAATTTTCAATGCAGTCAGAAACTGGATTTTCGAGCGTCGTGAAAACAGCCGGGCGGAAAAAGTTTTTTCGGACGATAAAATTTCGAGCTGGGAAACCATGTCCGAAAATTCCGAATAAGCGGCGCGCTGTCGCCGGAATTTTGCCGATTGCGCAGCCTCATTGATAAAACATCAGCAGTAATGCGAACGAAGTCTATGGAAAACATAGATACCAGGAACGAACAAGGGCGGGGACGGACGGAAATCCGGTATTATATCGGATTTTGTCCGTCACAAAATTTCGAGGATAAAGCCATGAAGCTGACTAATCGCCTCCGCGTTCTCTATGCCGAAAATAATGAAGATGCTTGTTTTATGTTGAGTAAATTACTCGAATTTTCAGGCGTCGAGGTTTCGTGCGCGCATACCTTTAAACAGGCTTTCGACGAAGCCCGGAGCAAATCATTCGACGTGTATTTGCTGGGCAGCAAATTTTCGGACGGAAGCGATTTGGAATTATGCCGCCGGTTGCGCGAATTCAGCCCGCAGATTCCGATTGTTTTTTATTCAAACGATGCACGTGAAATCGACCGGCAAAAAGGATTGGCGACAGGCGCTCAGGCATACCTGATTAAACCGGAAATCGACACGGTTCTCCCGACCATTCTCCGCCTGGCGTCGCAGGTTTCGGACTCCCAAATGCCGGTCAAAGCGTCGACGAAAGGACAAAACAGGAATCGAAAAATCGCCTCAGCGCAAAAATCGGACACGTTTTAAAGGAAAAAATGATTTATAGAATTTACAAAATAACCGGGCGCATCGGAACGGCAATGGAAAAAACCGACGCGACATTTAAGGAAATGCAGAATGTTCCAGGCGCTGCCGGAGAGCAAACTTCACTCGCCGCTTTTGATAATCAGACTAATACGATTCACGTTTTCAACGATAAAGTAATCGACCTTTCGAGCATTGTGCAGAAGTTTAAGAATCACTGCGACCTGCCGAATAATCATCAATTCCAAATTCTTCATAAATAAAGCGTGTTTATAATATGCCGGATTCTGCCATCGCTCTCGTTTTTTCTAAAAATAAGGATTATGTCCGATTTTAATAAAGCGCTGAACACAGCCCGCATGGAAGTGGAAAAGATTATCGACGCCGACGCGGAGCTGAGCGAATCGGAAGTCGAGGAAGTTCGTCTGGCGCGTGAAAATGAATCGGTTTGGACTTTCACCGCCGATATTCCGAAGTTAATCGAAGAAGGCTGGTCGCCCGGCGCGATAACCGTTCTT
The DNA here is from genome assembly GCA_035296345.1 of Pyrinomonadaceae bacterium. Classification (GTDB taxonomy): domain Bacteria; phylum Acidobacteriota; class Blastocatellia; order Pyrinomonadales; family Pyrinomonadaceae; genus JALZHR01. The sequence goes on from DATHBC010000931.1 coordinate 3,684, forward strand.
ATCGATAAAACGGACGGGCACGTTTTGACCGCGGAACAGGAAGCCGACTTTCACAAACACTGGGAAAACACGCGCCGCCGGGCGGGCTTTGTAAAGCCGAAACAGGGCGCGGTCGAAGAGTAAAGCAGCCAAGCCCGCCGCTTAGCGAAATTCCGCCCTGCTTTCATTTCTTTGCCGAAACCTGCCGTAAATAAGTAAATGCAATAAAACAAACTACTTACAGGCGCGCCGCCGCTGTCGTAAATTTACTCGCGAGCCGTCATCAACCACTTTTAATTTGAAGAACTTATTTAGGGCTAATCTTCCTCGGGACGGAAAATTTTAGCCGTCGCCGCATTCGGCAGAGTTTCCATATTCCGGCGATTTTTCAGGTGGTCTATAAATATTTTCGTGATATAGATGCCGAAGCCGACGGGCGCGAGGGCGAAAGCGGCGGCAATCGTGACGAGCACAGTTTTTGAGATGCCTTCAAACTTCCAGCTTAATCGCCCGAAATTAAGATGATGATGAATCAATCTTTCACGCAGAATATTTTTTTCCTCCGGCGTTAGCTGCGAATTAAATCGCTGCGCCATGAGCCGCTCGTCGTGCAGTCCGAGATTTTTGCTGATTTCCAGAAACTCCCTGCCGTCATAAATGTTGTCGTCGAAAACCCGCTTTAACCAGTATGGCGATAAGGTGAAAGCGGCGCGGCAGGGTTTGGAAAGCACCATCTCCAAAATCAGAAACCAGTCGTCGGCAATAATCATCTCTTCGTTCCAGTTTGAAACCATCGAGCCGCGCCGCATCAAAAGCGACGAAGAAGGCGACGGGCAGGTTTCCAGATACAACCGGCGGGCTTGCCCGGCATTCAGCAAAAACCACTGATTATCCTGACTCTCCGTGAAATTTCGCCACTTTTTCTTCCGCTCCCAGAAATCCAGAAAATTTTCCTTGCCGTCGGAACTGCTCCAGTTGAGAAAAACGAAATCCAATTCGTGTTTTTCCAGACAGTTGATGCCGTCGGTCAGAAACTCCTCGTTCCATACGTCGTCCGAATCCAAAGAGGCGATGTATTCGCCTTTGGCGTAGCGCAAGCCTAAATTGCGCGCCGCCGCCTGCCCTTTGTTCTGCTGGCGGTAATACTCGATTCCTTCGAATTGCGCGACCGTCTGCGCGGTATTGTCGGTCGAGCCGTCGTCGACGACGATTATCTGTTTCGCCGGATAGCTCTGGGCTTGCGCGCTGCGGATGGCTTCACCGACGAGTGAGGCGCGGTTAAATGTCGGAATAATGACGGAAACCAGTTTGTGATTCATTATAAAGAGTCTGTCAATTTAATTTTTTCGCCAGTTCAAGCAGCTTGTTCGAAAACTGCAAACAAGGGTCTTGCGGAACAATTTTTCTAATCGAATCGGCGGCGCGCATGCCTATTTCCCGCCAGTTCCGCCGCTGCGTCCACGCCCGCTCGAGCGCCTCGTCAAAGGCTTGCGCCGTCGGGGCGGCGGCGACGAAACCCGTTACGTTATCTTCAACTATTTCAGCCATTCCGCCGACGTCGGTCACAATCGACGGTCGCCCGTATAACATCGCTTCGACCAGGGCGAGCGGCAATCCTTCGCTGCGGGAAGGAAGCGCCAGCGCGTGACTCTCTTTCCAGATTTGCGCGACGTCTTTGACATAGCCCGCGAATTTTACATTGCGAACTTCCAGCAGGCGAGCCATCTCGACGAGGGCTTGCCTGTTGATTCCTTCGCCGAAAAATACGACTTCCAAATCACGCTTTTTCCATTTCTCCTGCGCGAGCGCGCGCAGCAAAATGTCCTGCCCTTTGTCGATTATAAACAGCCGCGACACACAAGCCAGCCGGGTTTTGCCGCCGTTTTCGTTCCAGGGCATTGAATTTTCAAATGACGCGGCAAACGGATTAAAGACGATTTCGGCATTGGGCAGCGCCGCGCCGATTTGCTCCGCGGTCAAATTCAGATTATGTCGCGAGACGAAAAAACATTTCGCCGCCGCTTCGTAAACCGCGCGGACGGCGGCTCGCTCTTCATCCGCCGGAAACAAAAAATCGACCGCTTTCTGCGCCACGATGACGTAGGGAAGCTTCTGCCGGCGGCAGACTTCCGCTAAATAAGCGCCGTCGAAATTTATTCCCTGCGAAACGACGGTCAAATCCGGCTGAAAGCTTCTGAAAGCTTTATCCAGCGTTTTTTGAGCGTAGTTTTTATGAAGAGGCTGGCGGTCGTGGGGCAGAAATCTGTTGATTAACCGGAGCGGCTTCGGCGGCAGACCTTGTAAATCCCGCACCGGGCAGTTTGCCGACTCAAGATTGATGACCTGCTTCTCTCGCCGGTTAACGTTGGTCTTGAAAGCGCGCGCGTGATGCCCGGCGCGAGCAAGGATTTGCGCGGCTCCCGCCCAGAGTTCCTCGCTCCCGCCCCAGAAATCGGTGCAGGAGCTGACAAACGCAAATCGAAAAAGATTCCGGCTCAATAATCCTCCCTGACACTATTTCAAATATCGTCGTCAATCAACATAGTTATTATTATTAAATGAACTGAATTATTCCCCGCCCGTCGTCGGCAGCCATTACAGGAATTTTGGACAAATTCTTATTTGTTCGCAAACGGGTCACAATCCGCCTCATTAGTAAATTCGTGGAAAAACCGTAAACGGATTCAACTATTAGAATGATTTTATTAACTTAATCTTCCGGTTCCTGTTCTGCCCGGTTTCGCTTTCCATAAATTCGATTTCTTAAACCCCGATTCGATTTTGTTCATGTCCGGAATTTATTTGATTAGGTTCCGGTTTCACGCTTTCACGCCCGAGCGTCTCCTGATACCAATGATACGTTTGCGCGATGCCTTCGCTCAGCGAAATTTTTGCTTTCCAGCCGAGACCGGCAAGCCGGCTCACGTCGAGCAGTTTGCGCGGAGTTCCGTCGGGTTTTTCCGAATCAAACTCCAGCCCGCCCCGGAATCCCACCGTCCGGCTGATAATTTCCGCCAGTTCCAGAATGCTCGCGTCTTTGCCGACGCCGACGTTGACGATTCCGTCCGGCGCGGCGGCGTTAACGACTTCCGCCGGCTGCCGCATCAGGAAATGGCACGCGTCCGCTAAATCGTCCGCGTGCAGAAACTCTCTTTTCGGAGTTCCCGTCCCCCATATTTTAACGCTCTCATAACCATGAATTTTCGCCTCGTGAAACTTTCGCAAAAGCGCGGGCAGCACGTGCGAGTTTGCCAAATCGAATTTGTCGTTCGTTCCGTACAGATTTGTCGGCATCAGGCAGATGCCGTCAAGACCGTATTGC
>DATHBC010000932.1:0-5531 GCA_035296345.1 Pyrinomonadaceae bacterium
CCAATAAAATCCTTCACCATCTTTTATAAGCCAGGATACCGAAGGCAAAGGATAATTACATTTTCCGCAGCAACATTCCTTACTTTCGTCTTCTTCGATTTCAAAATTACACTCCGAACAAAACCACCACGTTTGGTCTTCGCCGTCTATACGCCAGGTTAATCCCAACTCTTTGCAATTTAAACAAATTTGCAGGCTCATAGACACTTAATTCAAATCAGACAGTTTCGAGTTTTTCTTTCAAAGCCCGCAAAAATTCCTCGTTGTTCAGAATATCGTTTTCGATACTCGCCGTTTCCCGCGAATCGTTTTCCATCGCCCGCCGCAGCTCGTTATTGATTTGCGTTTGATACGGTGCGGCGTTGGGCTGTTCGGCGCGTTTTTTGAAATACTCCAAAACATCGCCGTCCACATAAAGGGAGATTTTTACTTTGCAGTTTTCCAGTTTGGTGGCGTTCGGTTTGGCTTTAAAACTGCCGCGCGGCAGGCGTTTCATTTTATCAAGCCGCGCGTCCAAATCGCTTTCGGATAAGTTTTCCTCTTTTTCAATCGTTGTCGGCATACATTTTCTCCATTTTCCGGCTGGCTCGGCGAGCGGAAACGATTCGGCATTTTTCGCCTCGAAAGGTAAAAGAAATAAAGACTAAACCCTGCTCGCACATTCCAATCAAGCCATACCGCGTTTCATTTTCGTCGCTGTGCTCAAGGTCTTCGAGCGGGATTGCCGAATCGTCATCAAAAGCGGTGACGGCTTTCTCAAAACTGATGCCGTCGTGATTTTTGATGTTTTCGAAATTTTTGTTTTCATCCCATTCAAATTCCATAAATGATTATACCGACAAGTATGGATATATCAAGATCATTATCTTCCGTTAGCCAGCCGGATTAGCACTCGGCGATTTGATGCCCGCGAAATTTACACTTAAATCTGTCATAATGATTTGCTCCTGATTTTACCTGCGAGTTATTTCTTTCCGTTAAAAAGTTCCCGGTCGATCCTGAACGGGCATAATGTTTTCCGCGTCCGGCTCATGCTCGTGTTTGATTCCCGGCACGGGATGTTCGGCGGTTTCGACCGGCTCGTTCGCCGAATCGGATTCGGCTCGCTCGTCTCTGTCTTCCGGTAATAAGTCTCTTTCTTCCTGCATAAAGTTTCACCTCGAATCAAATAATGATTCGGGATTTTCGGATTAAGGCGTTTCCAGCCCGAACCGAAAATCCCGAATCCGAAAATCACTAGGACGGGTAAGTATACGGCGCCTGCAATCCGAGCGGAATGCCGAGCAGCCAGTAAATGATTAGAAAAACTATCCACGTCACCAGAAACGTAATCGAATACGGCAGCATCAGCGACACGAGCGTTCCGATGCCGGTGCTTTTCACGTAGCGCTGCGCGTAAACGACGACCAGCGGGAAATAAGGCATCAGCGGCGTGATAATGTTCGTCGTCGAATCGCCGATGCGGTAAGCCGCCTGCGAGAGTTCCGGCGAGAGCCCGAGCTGCATCAGCATCGGCACGAAAATCGGCGCGAGCAGCGCCCATTTCGCCGACGCCGAGCCGATTAAAAGATTGACCAGCGCGGTCAGAAGGATGATTCCGACAATCGTCACCTGCCCGGGCAGATTCAGCGATTGCAGAACGCCCGCGCCTTTCAGGGCGAGCAGCGCGCCGATGTTCGACTGCGTGAAAGATGCGATAAACAGCGAGGCGAAAAACGCCAGCACGATGTAATAGCCCATCGCGCTCATCGACTTGCTCATTCCCTGAATGATGTCGCGGTGGCTTTTAATCGTTTTGGCGACATAACCGTAAACGATGCCGGGCAAAATGAAAAGCAGAAAAATCAAAGGCACGATTGCCTGCATCAAAGGCGCGGTCGAAGCCGTCAACTGCCGCGTCGATTGCTCCGTATTTTCCAGAAAAACCGCTCCGTGTCGGGTCGCCGCCTCGTCGCCGATTCTGGTTTTCAGAGCCGTCTGAAAAGCCGTCGTTCCGGCTGATTCCTGCCCGCGCATCGGCTCGGCTTTTTTCAGAACGTCTTCGGGAATGCCGGCTGCGCGCAATTTATCAAACGACGCGGCGGTCAGACGATAACCGACCGGCGAGCGCATCGGCGAAGATTCGGGCAGCGAAACCGCCGCCAGGATTCCGACGCCGATAAGCAGCGTCAAAAGCCCGGCAATAAGCCCGCGTTTTTCGTTCGCGCCGAGCGTTTCCATTTTCGGCATCTCGTTGATGTCGCCGTCGATTTCGACGTTTTTCAATCTCGGCTCAATCACGCGGTCGGTCAGATACCAGCCGACCAGAACGATGACCAGGCATGACGCGCCCGTAAAAAACCAGTTGCTCAAAGGATTAACGGTTCGCGACGGGTCGAGAATCTGCGCCGCCGACTGCGTCAGACCCGAAAGCAGCGGGTCGAGCGAAGACGGCACGAAATTCGCGCTGAAACCGCCCGAAACACCGGCAAACGCCGCCGAGATTCCCGCCAGCGGATGCCTGCCCGCCGTGTAAAAAATCACGCCGCCGAGCGGAATGACCAGGACGTAACCGGCATCAGCCGCCGTGTGGCTGATGATGGCGACCAGAATCAGCATCGGCGTCAAAAGCGCGACGGACGTAAAATTCAGAAGAGCTTTCAGCGCCGCGTTGATAAAACCCGTGTGTTCGGCGACGCCGACGCCGAGCAGCGCGACCAGCACGACGCCGAGCGGGTGAAATCCCGTAAACGTCGTCACCATATTCGACAAAAACGTCGCGATTGCCGTTCCCGTCAGTTGATTGTTGATGACGAGCGGCTTGCCGTTTCGCGGGTCGATTTCGGCAAACGCCATCGTCGAAAGCAGCGCCGATAAAATCCACACGACAATGAGCAGGATTAAGAAAAGCGCCGCCGGATCGGGCAGTTTATTTCCAATCGTCTCGATGGCGTTCAACGCGCGGTCGACAAAACCGCCCGGTTTCGCGCCGCCGGCTGGCGAATTATTCGCCTGGTTATTTTCATTTTCCATAGTTTTATTTTTCCTATATAGCTGCCTGTTTGTTCAGCGAAAAATAAATTCTAGCCGTGCCTGACGGCTCCGGTTTCTTCCAGCAAAGGAATCCGCGCGCCCGCGAATTCCACCTGTTCGCCGGTCAGGGCGAAATGAATTCCCTGCGCCGCGAATTTTCCCATCTGCGAAGCGTCGACCGCTTCCGCGCCGCCGTTGACGCAGTCGCCGCCGGCGAAAATTTTCGGGTTCGACGTCTGCATCAATTCGTTGACCTCGACGCGACCTTTTTCATCGGTTTGCACATTCGCGATTGTCTCGAAAAACGAGCGCATTTTCTGCTGCCCGATTGCCTTGATGACCATGTCGCAGGGGATTTCGAAAAGCCGTTTCGAGCCGTCGGTTTTCTCGCAGCGCAGGCTGAGGCGCGCGCCGTTTTCGCCCGCCGAAATCTCGATTGGCGCGGCTTGCCAGACGAATTCGACGCCGTCTTTTTTCGCCAGCTCGTATTCGTAATCGTAAGCCGAAATGTCCTTTTCCGTGCGGCGATAAACCATCACGACGCGCTCTGCGCCGAGACGTTTCGCCTGCGTCACGGCGTCAATCGCCGTGTTGCCCGCGCCGACGACGGCGACCGTTCTGCCGAGCGGAACGCTTTTCCAGTCGCGCGTTTTAACGTATTCGATAAAATCCAGCGCGTCGTAAACGCCCGCCGCGTCTTCGCCCGCAATATTCAGTTTATTCGTCGCGCCGAGCCCGATGCCGAGAAAAATCGCGTCGTGTTTCGCCTCTAATTCTTCAAACGAAATGTCGCGCCCGATTTCCGTGTTCAATTTAAATTCGACGCCGAGACGCATGACCATTTTCGCTTCTTCGACCGAAACGGCTTGCGTCATTTTATATTCCGCCATCCCGTATGTGTCGAGCCCGCCCGGCAAAGCCTTGCGCTCGTAAACGGTGACGGCGTAACCGAGACGCGCCAGAAACGTCGCGCAGGAAAGCCCGGCGGGACCGGAGCCGACGACGCCGACGGATTTCCCGTTCGGCGCGCCGGCTTTCAAAACGTCGCGCTCGCGGCTCATCACGAAATCCGTCGCGTAACGCTGTAATCTGCCAATCTCAATCGGTTTATTCATCAGAGTTTTTTCGACGCACGCGCCTTCGCACAAAACCTCGACCGGGCAGACGCGCGCGCAGGTCGCGCCAATCGGATTCGCCTCGAAAATCACGCGCGCCGAGCCGGTGAGATTTCCGCTCGCGATTTTTTTGATGAACGCGGGAACGTCGATGTGCGTCGGGCAGGCGTGCGTGCACGGCGCGTCGTAACAATAAACGCAGCGATTGGCTTCGAGAACCGCTTCGGCTTCATTCAGAGGCGGCGCAATCTCCCGGAAATTCCGCTCGATTTGCTCGATGTTTAGGGGCGAATCATGTGTTAATGACATAAGTTTTATTTATAATTCGGCGTCGGCTTCGATTTCAATCAGCATCTGCGGGTCAATCAATTTTGAAACCTCGACCATCGTCGTCGCGGGGCTTATCTCGCCGAAAAACTCGCCGTGCGCCCGCCCGTATTCTTCCCAGCGCGAAATGTCGGTGACGAACATTCGCGTTCTGACGACGTTTTCCAGATTGGCGTCCAACGCTTTCAGCGCGCGTTCGATGTTTTTTATTGCCTGCACGGTCTGCGCGTAAGCGTCGCCCGCGCCGACAATCTCGCCGCCGTCGCCCGTCGCCGTCGTCCCGGTCACGTAGATTCGCGTTCCGACGCGCACGGCGCGCGAATAACCGACAATCGATTCCCATTTCACGCCGGACGAATATTTCTTCCTTTCCTGCATTTTTACTTCGGCGGCATCGGATAGCCTATTTCTTCAATATCTTCCCGCAAATCGCCAATCGAAACGTTCTCGTTCAAAGTTTTGACTAGTTCATCCGACAGAGGTTCGTGACGATAGACGCTCTCTACTGAAGAAATCGGAATTTCCTGCTCGTAATATTCTTCGGCAAAATTTTTATAAGTCAAAGGATTGCCGTCGAGCGCAAACAGCAAATCTTCCAGACCGTCCGGATTTTCGTCGTCCGGATAATCAATCTCTCCGATTTGCCAGCAGGAATCCGCGTATCTTCTCCAGAGGCAAAAGGTCGTATCTGCAATATTAAAAGCAGGTTCGGAAAGAAATCCGGCAAACTCCTTCGGCACACTGTCCAGAACGCCCGCCCAAATTTTTTTCGGTTCGCTCGCATAAGGACTCATTACGGATTCGTGTTCGAAACCTTTGATAATCGCGCCGGCTGAGTTAAACAAAATAAAGTAATCATTTCCGCAGCCGTCGCGCATCGACGCCATCGTTTCTGCGTCGCCCCACTTTGAATTGAAGGAAAAAAATCTGTATTCCCATTCCGGCGACAAAATCGCGTCCAGCAGAGCCAGAGATTGAGAGAGTTTTCGTAACTCTTCAATACCGGGCAAAAAAGATAATCTATCTTCCGCTTTCATAAAACTCTCGCCGCGCAGCTAATCCTTCCTAATCGGCGAC
>DATHBC010000933.1:0-1788 GCA_035296345.1 Pyrinomonadaceae bacterium
TAACGAGGCTAAAATGAACAGCTTTTTGCTGCCTAAGAATTTCATAGATTTTCTCCTCCGTGATTGTTTTAAAATGAAGAAAGATTAAGGCGCTGTGCGGAAACAAAAATGCAGAGCTTCCGTATTCTGCCGAGTCGAAAATCTCTTAGACTAAAGTTTTATACTATCCTTACAGGTCAAAAGTCAACAAAATTTTTTGAAGGTAGTGTCCTAATTTCCGTTGCGCCTTCTGCCCGATAAAATTCGGCACCATAAGAATAGGACACTACCCTTTTGAATAAGTTTGAGCCGGAATTTTCGGGAAATAATAATGACGTAAATTTTTATGCAGTATTTTATAAGCTGATAAAAAAAACGTGAAGCGAAATCGTGCTGCAATCTAAGCCTTTTCCAGATTGGCAAATTTTTCAATCAGCTTTTTCTGTCCGAAGCCGGGAAAGCTGATGGTGAGCTTGACGCTGTCGCCCGAACCTTCGCGTCTTAAAACCAAGCCTCTGCCGTATTTGGCGTGGCGGACGTGCGTGCCGGGGACGAAGCCCTTATCAATCTGGGATTTGGGATTTGGGATTTGGGATTTGCCGCCGGATGACGAAGCGGCTTTCAGATTGTCAAAGGCGGAATTTTGCGTTTTAGGCGGCGGCGGCTGCTGGATGGTCGGTTTTTCGTCCGCGCCTTTGCGTTTGAAAAATTCGCTGATGGCGTCCGCCGAGTTGTAGGTTTTGCCGGTGTAGAGATTTTTCGGTTTCGATGAAAACTGGCTTTCCTCGCCGCGCAGGATTTTCGCGGTCCGGCGGTTTGCCTGCGCGTTCGAGCTTTTGGCGAACGAGAGCCACGACGAGCCTTTCGAGACGTCCTGAATAAGGTCGAGCGGCATTTCGTTTAAAAACTGCGACGGCTCGGCTGCCATTTCCTCGCCGTAGACGCGGCGGCGCATCGAGTGCGTGACGAACAAAACTTTTTCGGCGCGCGTGATGGCGACGTAGGCGAGACGGCGTTCTTCTTCTAGTTCTTTCGGGTCGTTGATGCTGCGGGCGTGCGGGAAAATGCCGTCTTCCAAGCCGACCAGAAAGACGACCGGAAACTCCAAGCCTTTCGCGGCGTGAACGGTCATCATCGTCACGGCGGCGTTGCGGTCGAATTTGTCGGTGTCGGAGACGAGCGCGGCGTGGTCGATGAAATCTCTTAAACCTTCGGCTTCCTGCTTGTCGAAATCGACGGCGGCGTTGACCAGTTCATCGAGGTTTTCGATGCGTGCCAGCGATTCGTCGGTGTTTTCCGTGCGCAGCATATTCGCGTAGCCGGTGTCTTCGATGGCGGAAATGACCACGTCGGAAACCGGACGGTCGGATTGGGCGGCTTCGCCGACTTTCAGTTGCAGCTTTTCGATGATTTTTTTGAAGTTTTTCAAAGATTCCAGCGCGCGCGGCGTAAAGCTTTTCGGTTTCTCGTATTTTTCGTCGGTGACGAGCGAAATCGTTTCCCAGAGCGAAACGCCGAAATCTTTGGCGCGAAACGCCAGCTCGTCGAGCGATGTTTTGCCGAGCCCGCGCGGCGGCGTGTTGATGACGCGATTCAGCGCGATGTCGTCAAACGGGTTCAAAGCCATTTTCAGATAAGCGATGATGTCCTTGATTTCGGCTCGCTCGTAAAAGGAAAAACCGCCGACGATGTTGTAATCTATGCGCGCGCGGCGCAAAGATTCTTCAAAAACGCGCGATTGAGCGTTGGTGCGATACAGGATGGCGACCTTGTCCCGCGGATTGCGGCGGCGATGCTCGTCGATTTTCG
>DATHBC010000934.1:0-3686 GCA_035296345.1 Pyrinomonadaceae bacterium
GCGTACAGGTGCGCGGGAAAAATTATCTCGTTCCCGTCGACGCGGAAATTCTCCGCGAGTACGAAATCGAAGACCAGGGCGTTGACATCAATCTGATAATGGCAAAGATGGAGACGGCGAAAACCGATTTGAATATTATTATGCTGGATGCCTGCCGCAACAACCCGTTTGCCAAAGAATGGAGTAAATACCGCACGATGAACGAGCAGGACGGTCTGGCGAAAATTGACGCTCCCAGAAACACGGTTATGTTTTATGCGGCTGAACCGGGTAAAGTCGCCTGGGACGGAATCGGCAAAAACGGAACCTTTACCGAAGCCCTGCTGGAAAATATAAAAAAACCTCTTGAACTCGATTTCGTGATTAAGCAGGTAAAACGTTCAGTTCAGGAAAAATCGAAATACAAACAAGCCGCTTATATCGAATCGTCAAATTCCAATGATTTTTATTTCGTGAAAACGGCAGACCCGAATGCGACCCACTCATCCGAAACTGTTACTAAGCCGGCAGGCAGCGGCTCGACCGTCAGGGAAAGAGACGTTGCCGCGCGCGAACAGGAAGCCTGGGAGCAGACGAAAGACTCGGCTAACGAAGACATTTTTCGCCTTTTTCTGGAAGAATTTCCAAACGGGAAATATGCGCCGCAAGCCAGAATAAACCTTGAGCAGCTTATTTGGGATTCGATAAAAACGACGAATGATCTGGATGCGGTCGAAAGGTTTTTACGGGAATTTCCAAACGGCGCGAATAAAGGCGCGGCGCGCATCAGGCTGCAGCGACTAAAAGCGAAAGAAAAAACTGCGCCGAACGAAGAAACAACCACGGCAGTAAATACCGGCAAGGAAAACAAAGCGGAAGAAACTCCGACGACTGAAAATAAAGCGCCGGAAAGTAAAACAACGGAAAATAAAACCGCAGAGAATAAAGTAGAAGAGAAAAACACGGCGGAAACCAAATCGGCGGAAAACAAACCGGCGGAAAATAATCCCGTAGAAAACAGAGCAACCGGGGAACCGAAAAAAGAAATCGTAACTGCGCCCGCGCCGCCGCTTTCGGGAAAAAGTCGTTTTCAGCGCGAGGCGGAAGGCTGGGACGCGGTCAAAAACAGCATGGAGGCGCAGCAAATACGCGGTTTTCTCACAGAATTTCCCGACGGCTTAAACGCCCAGAAGGCTAAAATAAGGCTCGAACAGGTTCTCTGGGATGAGAGAAGAGTGAAAAAGGATAAATCTTTACTTGCCGAGCATTTGAAAGAATTTCCGGACGGCGCAAACGCTCCGCTGGCGCGCCTGTTACTATTGCTGCTGGAAGCGCCGGAAAAATATAAGCCGGGCGAGGAAACGCCGTCTGCGTCCAATCGAGGCGTCAAGGCGAAAATTCCCGTCCGGGCTAATGTCGCCGGGATGGAGTTTGTCCTTATTCCGGCGGGCAGTTTTATGATGGGCGCGAGCGCGGCGAATATCGCCCAGTCGCTCTCGGTGGCTCGCAAAGATTACGCCGATTTTGACCAGACGCAGCTCAATAATGAAAAGCCCGCGCGCCGCGTGACCATTTCGGAAGACTTCTGGATGGGAAAATTCGAAGTGACGCAGGCGCAATGGGCGGCGGTGATGGGCGAAAATCCGAGCTGGTTTAAGGGCTGCGACAATTGCCCGGTCGAGCGCGTCAGTTGGGAAATGGCGAAAATCTTTTTGCAGAGATTAAATGAATTGGACGACGGTTTCGTCTATCGCCTGCCGAGCGAAGCGGAGTGGGAATATGGCGCGCGCGCCGGCACTGCCGGGATTTTTTCCGGACCGGTTGAACAAATGTCCTGGAACAGCGCAAACTCCGGGGACAAAACGCACCCGGTCGGCGAAAAGCTGCCGAATCCCTTCGGGCTTTACGATATTTACGGCAACGTCTCGGAATGGTGCGAAGACGTTTACAGTCCCACGTATGAAGGACTGCCCGTCGACGGCGCGCCGAACACGAGCGTCGGAAACAACAAACAGCGCGTCCTGCGCGGCGGCGCTTGGAGCGTTTTTCCCACCAAATCCCGTTCAACTTTTCGAGAATCCTATCCCGCAAACGCTTTCGGGACGCATATCGGTTTCCGCGTCGTGGCGGTTCCGAAGAAATAGGACGGGTTTAAGGCAAAAGGTAAAAGGCAAAATGGTGAGAAATCGTTTTGTTATAAATAGTCCGACGCCGGAACCGTTAAGAAAATAAAAATTCGGGCTTGATTCAAACGGGCGGATTTAACTGTCGCCGCCTAATCTTACCTTGACTTCTTTGGCGCGCAGGTCTTCGTGTTTGATGCCGACGCGCAGGCGACGGTAAACGCTCATCCATTGATTCGCCAGCCAGGGCAACAGAAAAAACGCCAGCACATAGCCGCGCCAGTCGTCAATCAGCAGCCGAAAACCCGTAAAAATCAAAATCAGAATCGTCGCCCAGTGGCTGAAACAATATTCGCAGGTGAAAACGTAAAAAAATTTGCGCTGCAAAATATTGCCGCAGGTTTTGCTTTTGTCCGAGCACAGCTCGCGCCACTCGCGAAAAATTTCTTCCTGCGTGACCGTCCACGCGATACAGGCGACGACCATCGACAAAATGACGAGCCAGAAAATTTGTTCAGATATAAACATTGACTAGATAACCTTATTACAAAATCATTGACCGTTGAATCTAACTAATGTAATAATTACAATAAAAATTCAAAGGAGAAATAAATGTATAACAAAATTTCCGGGATTTTTATGTCTCTAATCAGACAATTAAGCTATCGCGGCAAATGTAAGGAATGCAACTGCGGTGCATATGACGGACCTGATCCTCACGAGCCAAGTCCTTACTGCCGATGCGGGCATCATTACGACAGGCACGAATATTAATTTTACGGATATTAATAAAGAAGGCTGATGATTTGATTTCATCAGCCTTCTTTATTTTGCGAATTATTGTTTTCCTTCGAGAAACGCTTTCAATTTACGTGACCGCGACGGGTGACGCAGTTTTCTGAGGGCTTTGGCTTCGATTTGGCGAATGCGCTCGCGCGTCACGGCGAAATGCTGACCGACTTCTTCCAGAGTGTGTTCCGAGCCGGTGTTGCCGAGTCCGAAACGCATCTTAATGACTTTCTCCTCGCGCGGCGTCAAAGTCGCTAAAACTTCGTCCGTGATTTCGCGCAGATTCATCACGGTCACGCTTTCCGCCGGGTTCAAAATCGAACGGTCTTCGATAAAATCGCCGAGATGCGAATCTTCTTCCTCGCCGATAGGAGTTTCCAGAGAAATCGGTTCCTGCGCGATTTTCAAAACTTTACGCACTTTCGAAACCGGAATGTCCATTTTCTTGGCGATTTCTTCCGATGACGGCTCGCGCCCGAGTTCCTGAACGAGCGCGCGCGAAGTGCGAATCAGCTTGTTGATTGTTTCAATCATGTGCACCGGAATGCGAATCGTGCGCGCCTGGTCGGCAATCGCGCGCGTAATCGCCTGGCGAATCCACCACGTCGCGTAGGTCGAGAATTTGTAGCCGCGGCGGTACTCGAATTTATCGACAGCCTTCATCAGGCCGATGTTGCCTTCCTGAATGAGGTCGAGGAACTGCAGACCGCGGTTCGTGTACTTCTTCGCGATGGAAACCACCAGTCGAAGGTTGGCCTCGACCAGTTCACGTTTGGCCTTGTTAGTGTCGAACTC
>DATHBC010000935.1:0-2698 GCA_035296345.1 Pyrinomonadaceae bacterium
ATCGCCGACCCGCCGCTTAAATACACCGAGTTCAACTCGCTGCTGGTCGGTTTTCTGATTTCGCTGGCGGTCGGCATCGCCGCCGGGCTGGCAAATATCGACGACGTGGGCAGGCGCGAGATGATTGGACTCGCCGCGACCGCGCAAATCGCCATCATTCCCGTCTGGTTCGGCATCTGCCTGGTTTTCGGTTTTCCGGCGACGATGAGCGAAAGCGAAATCACCAAGCGCGCGATTTCGTTCGCCATCAACGTGCCGACGATTATCGTCGCTTCACTGGCGGTTTACGTTTTGTCGGGCGCGGCGAGCCGTTTTCTGGCTCGTCTGAAAGACAGATAATTTCTATAATGAAAAACGAAAAACGAAAAAAACGGAAAACGGATAATGGAAAATGGAAAATGGAAAGCCGATATTTATCATCTTTCGTTTTCCATTTTCCATTTTCCGTTTTCCATTCTCTTCAAAGATATTTTTAAATGCTGACACTTATCGAAAACGGAGAAATCTACGCGCCCGCGCCAATCGGCAAAGGCTCGCTGCTGCTGGTCGAAAATCAGATTCTGAAAGTCGGCGAAATTAACCGGCGCGCCGTCGAATCGCTCGGCGTCGATTATGAAATCATCGACGCTCGCGGCTGTGTCGTCGCGCCCGGCTTTATCGACCCGCACCAGCACCTGCTCGGCGGCAGCGGCGAGAAAGGCTTTTCGACGCAGACGCCCGAAATCAGCGCGACCGAAATCGTCGAGGCTGGAATCACGACGGTCGTCGGCTGTCTCGGCGTCGATACGACGATGAAAACGATGGCTGGACTTCTGGCGAAGGCGAAAGCTTTAAAAGAAGAAGGCTTGAGCGCTTTTATCTGGACGGGCGGCTACAACGTTCCGCCGACGACCATCAATAAATCGGCGCGCGACGACATAATG
Organism: Pyrinomonadaceae bacterium; assembly: GCA_035296345.1. Lineage (GTDB taxonomy): Bacteria > Acidobacteriota > Blastocatellia > Pyrinomonadales > Pyrinomonadaceae > JALZHR01. The sequence goes on from DATHBC010000935.1 coordinate 924, forward strand.
TTTATCGAAGAAGTCATCGGCGCGGGCGAAGTCGCCATCGCCGACGAGCGCTCGACCGAGCCGGATTTTCACGAGCTGGCGCACCTGGCGCACGACGCGTATGTCGGCGGAATGCTCAGCAAAAAAGCGGGCGTCACGCATTTTCATATCGGCGAAACGGGAAAACGCCTGTATCTTTTGCGCGATTTAATCGACAAGGACGACTGTAAACCCGAATGGCTTTACCCGACGCACATCACGCGCTCGGAGGAATTGATGCGCGAAGCCATCGAGCTTGCCTCGCGCGGCAGCTTCGTCGACATCGACACGGTGGAAGAAGATTTGCCGAAATGGCTGAAATTCTACAAGGAAAACGGCGGCGACATGCGAAAGCTGACCGTCTCGTCCGACGCTTCGATTACCAGCCCGCAGACGTTTTTCGAACAAATCCGCCTGTGCGTCATCGAGCACGGATTCGCGCTCGACGAAGTTCTCCCGCTCGTCACGGCAAACACCGCGAAAGCTTTAAAGCTCGAATCGAAAGGCGCAATCGAAGCGGGCAAATCCGCCGATTGCCTGGTTTTGAAAAAGAAAACTCTGGAGCTGCGCGAAGTCATCGTCGGCGGTCGCCGCCTGCTCAAAGACGGCAAAATCGCCTTCAAGGAAGCGTTTCTCAAAGAAAGCAACCGCCGCGTCAGCCTGACCGGCGAGAAACGGCTGAAAAAAGTGAGAACTAAGAACTGAGAACTGAGAACTGGAAACAGCCGTCAGCAATCAGCAATCAGCAATCAGCTAATTAATTCTCAATTATCAGTTCTCAGTTCTCACTTTTTAGTTCTCAGTTCTCAGTTAAAACGGCTTACGCCGTCGTAGACGTTTCCGTCCGCGCCTGCATCCAGCGTTTCATCATCTCGCGGCGCGCGGCGAGCATTTCTTTGGCGTCGGGCATTTTCATGACGAGCGTTTCCAGATTTTTCAGATAATTCGGGCTGCCCATAATCCGGCGCACTTCTTCCAGATGCGGCTCGATTTTCGAGAAAACAATCACGCATTCGCCGCCCGATTCCAGAAACATCTGCTCGTCAATCGCGCCGTGATTGACAAAGCTCGCCGCCATATCCCAGTAAGTCACGACCATCCGGAAATACCCGCTCGTCTCCGGGTTAATCATTACCTGCATTATATCCGCCGCGCTTTCGGGAAAAAACGAAGTTATCCACGTGCGCGCCTCGCGCATTTTTTCCTCACGGCGCAAATCATACAATTTCAGAATCAAATCAGCCGATTCAACTTTGCTCATAAATTCTCCTTTTCAATTTTGCTTTTGAAGTTAAAACGGAAATCGAATCAAGTCAACTCGCGCGCACCGAAAAATTTTTATTGACAAACCGCCGCGTTCTGACGCAATATAATCGCAACCGACCGACACGACAAAATTTGAGAAACCGAATTTTTCCTTTTATTCAAGATTAGTTGAATAAAGCTGTCTTTCAAGGCATAAACTTGGTTTTATTCGATCTTTATCCGATTTTCAGCGTTAAAAGCCAAAGCCGAAAGATTCAGTTTATCGCCGTCTTTGACTGACAGGCGCTTTCCTAAAGGAGATTGTCGTGAGCCAATTGAAAACAGATCAGAATTTTCTCTACTGGGTCAAAATTAAATTGTTTAGCTTGAAAGGCTTAGCCTTCACGCTTATGGCTGTCGCCGGTGCTGCCTTTAACTTCTACGTTTCTTTTAGCCTTGATAAGGTCTCAACTAGATGGCATCTGCCTATTATCTTCGGCACTCAAGCAATG
>DATHBC010000936.1:0-3497 GCA_035296345.1 Pyrinomonadaceae bacterium
AAACGAACAATGTATCGCTGCCCGCCGCGTAGCGGAAAGAAATGTGCCGCCGCATCGCCGCGCGAATGTGCTCGGTCAGCATCACCGGGTCTTTTTCGATGCGTCCCCATTCCGAGAGCGCGTCGAGAATGGATTTCGTGTCGCGCACCGAGATTGCTTCCTGCACGAGACGCTGTAAAACGTCGGTGAACTGATGAATCGAGACGACTTTCGGCACGACTTCCTCGACCAGCTTCGGCATTCCGCGCGCGATAAAATCCAGATAGCCCTGCGCTTCCTGAATGCCTATAAATTCGTGCGCGTAACGCTTCATCACGCGCGACAGGTGCAGGATAATCACGTCGCCCGGCTCCCAGACCTTCAAGCCGGCGGTTTCGGCGATGCGACGCTGCCCGGCGGGAATCCACGCGCCCGGTCGCAAATCCGCCGGATTGCTGACGTTTTCGCCGTCGATGCCGAAGACCTTGATGTTTTCCGCCGAATCGTTGACGTAAACGCAATCGGGGCGCACCGAGCCGGTTCCGACCGGAACTTCCTTCACGGCGATGTAATATTCGTTCGGCGCAATCGGCGCGTCGCCGCCGACGTAGCAGAAGGGAACCATCACGCCCAAATCGTAATAAAGCGACGAGCGCAGCTTCGGAATCTCGGCGCGAAATTTCGCGCCTTCCGGCGTGTTTTTATCGACCAGATGAGTCAGTTCGCGGCTGACGACGACCGCCATCGGGACGGTAAAGCTCATCTGCAATTCTTCCGCGTCGCCGCCGCTGTGCGGAACGTTTTGCGAATCGTTTTCGCGCTCGAAGCGTTTCTGCCGCCGGTGAAGCAGATAGCCGAGACCGGCAACCCCTGCGCCGACCGGCACGAAAAGCAGGTTCAGGGGCGTCAGCAGAAGCATGATTCCGCCGGTGATAAAAAGCGGTCTGGGCGAAGAAAAAAGCTGTTCGCCGATGTCGGAGCCGATATTCGAATCATCGCCCGTCGAAACGCGCGTGACGACGATGCCTGCCGAAAGCGTGACCAGCAGCGAGGAAATTACCGCCGCCAAGCCGTCGCCGAAAGTGGCAATCGTGTATTTGTTCGCCGCTTCGGAAAAGCTCAAACCGTGCATCATGACGCCCGCCGCCAGTCCCGCGACGATATTCACGAGGGCGATAATAATCGTGCAGATAACGTCGCCTTTGACGAACTTCATCGCGCCGTCCATCGCGCCGTGCAGCTGCGATTCCTTCTGCAATTCGTTGCGCATATGCCGCGCCTGGTCCTGATTTATCAAGCCCGAACGCAAATCGGCGTCAATCGCCATCTGTTTTCCCGGCATCGCGTCCAGCGTAAAACGCGCGGCGACCTCGGCGACGCGCTCCGAGCCTTTGCTGACGACGAGAAACTGGACGACCAGGATAATGATAAAAAGCACCGCGCCGGTGATTAAATTCCCCTGCGCCGTCACGTGACCGAGGGCTTCGACGACCGAGCCGGGCTCGCCGTGCGACAGGATATTGCGCGTCACCGAGACGCTCAGAGTCAGGCGAAAAATCGTCGTCAGAAGCAGAATCGAAGGATAAGAAGTCAACTGCACGGGCGAGTTGATAAACAGCGCCGTGACCAGAACCGTGATGGAAATCGCGAGATTGACCAGAATCAGCGACGAGACCAGCTCCGGGTGAAGCGGAATAAAAAGCGTCCCGACGACCAGCAGTAAACCGATGGGCAAAAGCAGATTTTTATACTTTGCCATAAGCCCCGTGAGGTTGCCTCGACGCAGGAGCGAATTGAAATCAAGCGTGTTACCGATGGCTTTCATTAATAAATCTTCCGACTGCTGCACAACTGCCGCTGCTGAAAATTTTCAAAGGATAGTTAATTTTAGCAGTAAAGCGCGATTTGTAAAATTATTTTTAACTTTGCCGGTTTGAGCGTAATCGATTGTGAGTCGAAAATCCCGATTCGGGTTGTTTGCAAGTTTGCGAAAGGCGGATGCGGAAAATGAAATCGCGGCGAGAGTTTATTAATAATGCGGCGAACGAATGTTGCCGCCAGCCCGCGCGCCTGCATTCCTTTTATGTCCTGAATTTAGTAGGACAATTCCAGAACCAGAAAAATCACCGCCGCCGTGACGAGTGTGCCGATAATCATAATCAGGATTTCCGCCCACGTGAAATAACCGAAAATACGCGCGGCGCTTTTCGGTTTCGGAGCCGGCGGCGCGTTGATTTGCAGGGGCGCGGCGGCTTCTTCGGTTAAAGCGAGATTTCCGCCGCCGCCGGCAGGAGATTCCAAAGTCATTCCGCTTTCCGCCGTTTCCAGCGAAACGGGCGGCGGCAGGTCTTTGGGCAGAATCGAATCCAGAACCAGCAGGGCGGTCGGCTCGTGAAATCTGATGAGCGTCGAGCGGTCTGCCTCGGTCGGCGACGCCTGCGCCGAAAGCATGATGCGGTCGGCGTTTTTCAGGCGCGTCGGCTCTTTCAAAGCTTCGTTGTTGACCCAGACGGTTTGTCCGGGCTGCGGATACAGAATCACGCCCGTCCAGTCTTTGCGAATTTGCGCTTTCGGCATTTCGACCGCGGCGGGCGCGCCGACGACGCATTCGCCCGCGCCCGACCAGCCGAGCCGCAAGTTTTCGCTTTCGACGTAAACGCGCCGGAGGTCGCCCGTCACGTTTTCGATTTGAAAATAATATTTTTCTTCGGCGCGCAGGCTTTCCAGAATGTCGGTCAAGGTTTGCTCGCGGTTGAACGGGTTGGTTTTGTGAATGTCGTCGGTTTCGGTTTCCCGCGGCTGCTTTTCCGGCGCTGAAAGGTCTTCGGTTATCGCGGACGGCGAAAAGTCGTCGCCGTTTTCCGATAAGCCGGACGAAACTTCGGCGTCGTATTGCAGAGAATAATTGCCGACCAGAATCTTATCCTCGTGCCGCAATTCGTGCAGCGAGCCTTGCCGCAAAAACTGGTCGTTGACTAAAATTCCGTCCGTGCGGCAGAGCAGAAGAGGCTGACCCGTTTCATTGATGATGACGAATTGTTCGGGCAGGATTCCTTCTTCGTCCAGCTCGATGACGGCTGAAGGGTCGTTACCGACCGTGATGATGTCGCCGACACTGATTTCCCGCGTGAGCCGGGGAATTATCTTCCCGTGTTTTTTGACCAGTAATTTTTTCGCCATGAAAAATCTACAAAATCTTGCGACAAAATCTTATAATATAGAATAGTAACATAAGCTTATTTTCCAGGCTGATTTTCATCGGGCGCGCGCCGCGATTATTTTTGCGGATAATTTTTTCGGAGGAACTGGGCGCTATTCGGAGGAAAAATAGGCTTTAAGACTTTCTACGAAACAGCGGGGAAATATTCGAGATGCAAAACAAACAAAGGACAGATAATTCGACGGCAGCCGCCGCCCCGGCAGATTCAATCGCGGCGCGCCTGACGGAAGAGGATTTGGCAAAGCTCTACGATTATCCTTCCATCGGGCAGTTGTTCAGCGAGCCTGACACGCGCCGG
>DATHBC010000937.1:0-5071 GCA_035296345.1 Pyrinomonadaceae bacterium
TCAAGCTTTTATATGCTCTGGTCGGAGAAACGCCGAGCGAAGAAGCGGTGGTGTTTGCCACACAGCAGGACGAAATCGCCCAAGCCGATTTTGCAAAGATTCAAGCCGCCATCAATATCGGGCAAGCCGACAGACTGCAAAAACTTTTCAGGCAAGGCGGACTGTCGTGGCAGACGTCGCCGGCTCTCGGCTGCAAGGCTGCGGAAGGCTTGACCAGATTAGACCGCAACGAGGACGCCATCGAGATGCTGAAAGAACTGGAAGCGCGCTTTCCCAGAGCGATTCGCCCGAAACAGCTCCGCGCGCTCGCTCTGGCGCGCCGCGCCGCCAGCCAGCCGGATATTACGGATGAAGAGCGCGAAGAAAATCTGAACGAAGCGCGGGAAATTTTAGCCACGCTGTATCAATCCGGCGAGCGCGACCCGGAAACGGTCGGCATTCTGGCTCGCACCTGGTTTGATAAGTATAAAAAATCCGGCAATATCAACCATCTGCGAAGCTCGCGCCGCCTGTATGCCGAAGCCTTCGACTCGGCGCAGGACGATTATTACACCGGAATCAACGCCGCCGCGAAAAGCGTCTTTATCGGCTCGCCGTCAGACCTCGAAATAGCCGCCTCTTATGCTGACAGAGTGCGGCAGATAGTCGGCGAAAAAGCGCATCCGAACGATTACTGGAAGACGGCGACCGTGGCGGAAACTTTTCTGATTCAGAAAAACTACCGGAAAGCGGCGGAACTTTACCAGGCTGCCGTCGATATGGCTCCCGAGGAAATCGGCTCGCATAAATCGACCTGGGGACAAGCCTCGCTGCTGATGGAAAAACTCCAGCCGAGCGATGAAGAGCGCAGTTTGATTGCCGGCGTTTTCGCGCATTTGAAAAAATAGAGCGAGCGTAGATAAAAAAATGCGGAAGCCGTTGCCGTTCAGCGTTGAGCGGCGACAGCTTCCGCATTTTTTATAATCGAGCGATGCATTTTCGCACTGAAGTGACTTTCGTCTCTTTCTCTTGGTTCAACGGGTTCGATAGGGCATAATTCGATTTATGGCAGTTTCCTGCGCCGAATGCGGGCGGCAGTATGACGTGACGCTGTTTCAGTTCGGGCGGACGATTAACTGCGCGTGCGGCAAGCGCGTCGGGCTTGAGCACCGGATAAACCTGCCCGCGCGCGGCAGTGGTCGCCGGGGCGAGCGGGACGAAATCAGGTTTTTCGCCGACGTGATGGTCGCGCGCCTCGTGCGCTGGCTGCGCGCAATCGGGATTGACACGATTTGGGAAGATGCTGTTTCCGACCGCGATTTGGTGAAGAAAGCCGTCGAGGAAAAGCGTTTTATTCTGACGCTCGATAAACCATTGCTTGAAGAGTGGCGCGTGGATAACGTTCTGCTTTTGCAAAGCGAAAATCCGCCGGAGCAGTTTCGGGAAGTCGTCAGCCGTTTCGGAATCGAAAAGCCGAAAGAATTTTTTACGCGCTGTCTGGTCTGCAACACGCCTTTCAGAAGCGCGAGCGACGAAGAAATCGCGGCGGGCGCGCCGCTCGACGTGCGCCAAAATCAGGAGACGTTCGATTATTGCCCGAACTGCGAAAAGCTTTACTGGCAAGGCTCGCACACGAAAAGAATGCGCCGGGCGATTGAAGAGATTTTTAGTGCTGAGTACTGAGTGCTGAGTACTGAGTGAAAGAGAATAACATCTTACCACTCAGTACTCAGTACTTTATTTTAATCCAGACGAATCGGCTTGTTGCCGTGACCGTTGGTTTTGGCGATTTTGCTCATGGAGGCGCTTTCCTCGACTTTGCCGACGGTCTGGCGCAGCATTTCGCGCAGTCGCCGGAGGCGTTCGGCGGTCGAGCGCATTTCCAGAAACTCGTATTTTTCTTCCGGCTGGAGATTAAACGCGGCGGCGATTAAAAACGACAGGTGCTGCGGCTCGACCTGCGGGATTTCCGGCATCCGACCGCGTTCGCCGCTCAGGTCGTGCGCCGCCTTCGCCACGCGCATAAACAAGGCGAAAACTTCGTCCGCCAGCGATTGCAGAACCGCTTGCTCCTCGGCGTCGTCCTCGAAAAACGTAATCTCGCCGATTAAATACGGCTCGCCCGTTTCGACATATCCGTCCAGGCGATAGCGCATCAAGCCGACCGTGGCGATATTCGAGCGCCCGTCTTCGAGCATCTCTACGTTGCGCACTTCGGTCGCGCAGCCCAGACTGCCGATTTCAGGCGTTTCCGCCGCCGCCGCTATGCGCGATTCTCCGCCTCTGATGTAAGAAACGCCGAAAATCCGGTTTGTCAACTGCACGTCCTTGAGCATCTGCCGGTAACGCGGCTCGAAAATGTGCAGCGGCAAAAGCTCGTTGGGCAGCAAAACGACCGGCAGCGGAAAAAGCGGCAACTGGCGAATGCCGCGGATTCTTTCTAAGGCTTCGGACATTCTTGTATTTTAAATTAGCCGTTAGCGATTAGCAATTAGCTTTTAGCCGGAAAAAGAACTCAGCTAACAGCTAACGGCTAACGGCTAACAGCTATGAAGCTATCTTCAACGAGATGAAATCGACGATTTTTTCCGGCTCGTCGTCGCTGAGCGCCATGCGTTTCGCGCCGATGACGGCTTCCGAGATGTTTTCGACGCGCGTTTTATAGTAATTGTGGCGCAGAATTAAATCTTCAATGACGCGACGCTCCAATTTTTCGCGCGAGGCGTCTTCTTCCAAATCAGCAGCAATGGCGTATTCGACAGGCGCAGAATGATTTTTCAGGCGAATGTGAAGTGCATTGGTCAATTTCTGCGCTTCTTCGCGGATTGTTTTCAGTTCCAACTCTGAATTTCTAATGCCGAGATGCCCGCGCAGAGTGATTTCAATAATCGGCTGCAATTCGCCGTCCTCGGCAGGTCGCGCTTCTGTTTTAATTTTTTCCAGGACGCCTTCGGTAATCGCCTTTGCCTCTGCATAACCCGAAACGTCGAAGGAAAGACGCTGAAACGGGCGCTGGCGATAATCGCGCAGGTGGCGCGCCGTGATTTGGTTTTGCTCGTCGACTTCGACCAGAAACGCGCCGCGCGTTTCGCGATATTCGTCGATGCTCGTGATTTCCAGCGAGCCGGGATTAAACGCCCAGTTATCAATCTCATAGTGCTTGTGCGTGTGTCCGAGCGCGACGTAATCGGCGACTTCTTTCAGCTCTTTCAGATTCGCCAGCGAAAGCGCCGGAATCGGATGCGTCTGATGTCCTTCGACGTCGGTGTGCAGCAGCAGAATGTGAAACGCGCCTTCTCTGCGATTGTCTTTCATCGCTTTGGTCAGCATCGGAATCGCCCAGTTTGCCGACGCGCCGTACCAGGCAGAGCCGAAAATTCGCGCCCTGCCGATGTCTATATAGCCGCCGCGAATGTAATGCTCGCTGTCGTAATCCCACGCTTCGTAGATGAATTTTCCGTTCTCGTTGCGCGGTTCGACCAGGTGCAGCAGCCGCCAGTTTTCCAGCGAGCGCAGCCAGCTATATTCGCTGTCGTTGTGTTTCTGGTCGTGATTGCCCTCGATAGCAACGACCGGGATGCCGGCGTCTTTCAATAAACTCAAGCCCGCAAAAGCGTGATTCATCGTCTCGGGCGGAACGTTGCGTTTATGAAAAAAATCGCCAGCCATGATGACGAAATCGACCTTTTCCTCGACGCCGTATTTGAGCAGAACGTCATACCATGCGTTAAAAAAATCTTTCGGGCTTTCTTCGAGCTGGTAACGCGTGCAGCCCAGATGAATATCGGAAATGTGAAGGAATTTCATGGCTTTATTATAACAAATATTTCACCGCGCAGACACGAACGCACGGAGACGGGCAAGACCGGATAAAAGTAAAAAACAATTCCGTCTTTTACCTTATCTTCCAAATGGAAATCACGCCCGCCGGGTCGGAAACGACGACTTTTACGATTGAAACAGTGATTTTCACTATGACAATGGCGATTTTCACCATGACAATCGCAGCTTTTGCACCGAAATGGCGATTTCCACGTTTGCAATAACGATTTTCACAACTGCAATAACGATTTTCACAATGACAATGGCGATTTTCACTGCTGCAATAGCAATTTTCACTGCTGCAATGGCGATTTTCATAACTGCAATGGCGATTTTCACTATTGCAATCGCGATTTTCACAATGACAATAACGATTTTCACTGCTGCAATGACGATTTTCACGCGGAAATAGCATCTTTCACGCTGTCGAAAGCCGCTTCTGGTTTCTTTCTCTATATTTATGCGTCTCTGTGGTAAATTATCGACTATGAATAAAGTCATCCTAAGCACGGACGAGTCCGGCGGCATCGGCAGGGAAACGTCGAAGCTTTTTCCCGACAGCCTGTTTTTCCGGGTGGTAAAAGGCGCGGTTCTCGGATAGAAATTTAAATTATGTCAAAACCAGTCGTTCCCGATGTTCCTTCCCTGTATACCGGCAGGGATGATATGTATCGCAGTCACCTGTTAGACCAGCACAGGCATTTTGTGGAAATAACTATGAGATATTGGGGGCATATCGAAACCGCCAATCATTTCTTTCTCTCGCTGCACACGGTGATAATCTCCGGGTTTACCTATCTGCTCACCTCGACCGTCAACATCCCGGCGGCTGTTCTGGTGATGCTGGTTCTGGTCTCGTGCGCGGTGGCGCTGCAGTGGCTGATGGTTCTGCGCTCGCTGCAAAAATTAAATCATACGCGCCACGAGATTATTCAGGAATGGGAAGCGATGCTTCCGGCGCAGCCTTACGAGGTCGAGCGAGAGAGGCTGTATAATGATAAAAGCCCGCGATTCAGCAGGTATGTCAGAATACAAAAGCTTTATATGCTTTTGCCGCTGCTGGTGTTTTTGTCTTATCTGGTTTTCGGATTCCTGATTTTCTTCGACATTAAAATACGCTAGAGCCGGAAACGAAAATCTCCGGCTTATCCGGTTTTCATTGCTTCTTCCACAATCTTTTTAGCCTTTTGCGCGGCAAAGCGTCCGAGCGGGTTGAACCGCTTGCCTTTCGCCTCGTTGTAGGAAACGAAAAAATGCTCGATTTCGCCGA
>DATHBC010000938.1:0-2733 GCA_035296345.1 Pyrinomonadaceae bacterium
AGACAATCGCCGAAAGTCAGCCGCAACCGCAACAGACCGAAAACAACCAGACGCCGAGCGCCGGTCAAAACCGCGCGGTCATCCGTGTCTCGCTCGAAAAATTCGATGATTTGGTCAAGCTGGTCAGCGAAATGGTCGTCAGTCGCTCGGCTTTCGAGCAGCGTTTGGCGAACCTGAAGCGACAGGTCGAAGAGCTGCGTCACAGCACGCGCCGCTTGCAGCGCCTGAGCGGAAAAATCGAAACCGACTTCGGCGCGCCCGGCGGCAGCGCTCATTTTCCGCCGCCGCCCTCGTCATCGTCGTCATACAATTTCGCGAAAACGCCGATTTACCCGTTTGACGACCCGTCGACCGCGGAATTCGATTTGCTCGAATTCGACCGCTACACCGAATTCAATCAAGTCGCGCGCGAGCTGATTGAAACGACTTCGGATGCTTCTTCGATTAACGGCGAGCTGGATAATCTGGTCGCCAATCTCAGCCTGCTGTTCGACACGCAGCGCAGCCTGTTTGACGAGATGCAGGACAAGCTGATTCGGCTCAGGATGGTTCCGCTGGCGACGCTCGAAGGACGACTCCGGCGCACGGTTCGCGTCGCGGCGGACGAGGATGGGAAACGGGTCGATTTGACGACGGAATGCGACAATCTGGAGATTGATTCGGAAATTCTGCACGTCATCGTCGAGCCGCTGCTGCATCTTTTGCGCAACGCCGTCGCCCACGGCATCGAAACCGCCGAAACGCGCCGCCTGCTCCGCAAACCGGAAAAGGGTCTTATCACGCTGCGGGCATACAGCGAGGGAACGCACATTATTATAACCGTGACGGACGACGGGCGCGGAATCGATGCCGTCGCGCTGAAGAAAAAAGCCGCCGGTCTGGGTTTTATCTCGCCCGCCGAAGCCGCCGCGATGACCGAAGAACAGGCTTTTTCACTGATTTTCCTGCCCGGGCTTTCGACGGCGGCGACGGTCAGCCAGGTTTCGGGTCGCGGCGTCGGAATGAACGTCGTGAAATCGAGCATCATGCGGCAGCAGGGCTCGATTTCGGTCAAAAGCGTTCCGCAGAAAGGAACGAGCTTTACGCTGCGCGTGCCGACGGCTATCGCCATCACGCGCGTTCTGCTGGTCAAATCCGCGGGTCAGACGTTTGCCTTTCCGCTCAAAATCGTGCGCCGCGTGACCGAGATTTCGCAGAAGGATTTCGAATGCGCGAGACGCGAAAACTCGCTCGGAGTCAGCGGCAAAAATTACGCCGTCGCTCATCTGAACGAGCTTTTAGGCTTGCCGGTGCAAGCTGCCTCGCCGGAGGCGCGAGTCCTGCTCCTGCTGATTGAGAGTTCGGAAAATCCTTACGCGCTGGCAATCGAGCAGATTTTAAAACCCGAAGAAATCGTCATCAAGCCGCTCGGCAATCCTCTGAAAAGCGTGCCGGAATTCTTAGGCGCGACAATTTTAGGCGACGGTTCGGTGGTTCCCGTCCTCGATTTAATTCCGCTTTTGCAGAAAAACGCCGCGCGGATGAGAAGGCGGCGACCGCCGCCGATTGAAAGCCGGAAACCGAAAACCGAGGTTTCCGTCATGATTGTCGACGACAGCCCGAGCGTCCGCCAAATCAACTCGAAGATTGTCAAAAACGCCGGCTGGCAGGTGATGATTGCTAAAGACGGATTGGAAGCGATAGAAATGCTCGCCGCCGACGCCGAGCTTCCGGACGTGATTTTAACCGACGTGGAGATGCCGCGCATGGACGGCTACGAGCTGCTCGCCACCCTGAAACGACAGGAACGCCTGCGGCGGATTCCGGTCGTCATGATTACCTCGCGCGGCGGCGACAAACACCGCCGCAAAGCCTTCGACCTGGGCGTCTCGGAATATCTGACCAAGCCTTACGAAGATAATGTTCTACTGGATAAAATAAAAACGCTGGCTAATCTTAAATAAACCGCGCGCCGCGATAAATAAGCTATCTGACCCGAAAGTTATAGGCGATTCTGCCGAATACGCGGACGGGCTTGCCCTCAAACTGGGTCGGCGAAAATCTGGCTTGATACGCGGCGGTTTCGGCGGCTGCGTTCAGCGCGAAATGGTCGGAGCGCGCGGCGCAGGCGTAAATCACCTTTCCCCGTTCGTCGATTATCACGTGAACTTCGACGACGCCTTCGGCGCGAAACTTTCTCGCCTCGTCCGGGTATACGGGCTTCGGCAGGCTGACGGCGTTTCCGTTAAGGATTCCTTTATTTACCACCTGCGGCTCGCGCGCGCCGTTTGTTTTGTCCGCCTCGCTTTTTGTTTTAAGAGTTATCTGCTGCCGGTATTTCTCTTTGAGCGGCTCAAACTCCTGTTCCATTTCCGCTTTTCTGAACGCGCACTCGGTGCGGTAATAAATCAGCGTGATTTCGTCGCCGCTGGCTGCGCGATTTCCGGCGGCGGAATTTTTCGTCAAAACATCGAGCACGCGCTGGTAAAATCGGGCGGCTTTTTTATATTCTTTTTTCTGAAAGCTGATGGCGGCTAAACCGGACAAGGCTCTGGCGGTTTTAAGCGAGTCGGCTCCGTCGGTTTTTTCGCGCCAGATGAGAGCCGTTTCATAAAGTTTCTCGGCTGAATCGGCTTGTTTCTGAAACTTGATAAAAGCGAGCAGCTCCAGCAGCTCGGCAAACGCCTCGCCGTTCTGCTTATCCAAATCGGGGATTTTTTTGTAAATATCCAGCGCCGCCTCGAAGGTGTTTTC
>DATHBC010000939.1:0-3055 GCA_035296345.1 Pyrinomonadaceae bacterium
AATTGCAAAAAACTGTTGCTCAAATCGGAAATAATTGCTAACATCTTAAATGTAGTCAGCGCGGACGAAAAAAGTTTGCCTGACGCGCCTTCCAAATTAACTGCAAAAGCTCGGCGGTTAATTTACAAAAATTTTTCTACATATCTGAAAATCGCGTGAACTGAAGAGGCGTTTCGCCGTGCGGAGCAAAATCTCATTCGGGAAGAGATTTCCACACTCAAAAGACGCAACGCAGAACTCGGACGACCCGCGCGAACTACCACGAAATTGGCGGAAACAACTGTTCTAAATAAATCAAAAAGGTAAATATGAGCGCAATCAAACAAACGGAGCGCGCGCCGCGCGCCGCCTCCGCAGTGTCGTCGCCGACAATAGCGACGACGACTCGTCAGCTAAGAATCGGAAAATGGGTTGAAAGCCTCAAAACATCGGACGTTAATCAACTCTGGTCGGAACTGCACCGCGTCGTCTGCTCGCACCCTTTAGTGCGCGCCTCGAAAAGCGCGGGGCTGCTGGTCGAAGAAGGCAAATATAACGCCTACACGGACTTAACGCAGGAGCTTTTCGTCGCGCTGTTAAGCAAAGAGCGTTTTCAGCATTATCTCGATTCCGGCATGACGAACGCCGAAGTCGAAGCCGAAATCAGCCAGATTGAATTAACGAATCTGCTGACGGCGGAGCTTCGCAAGCGTTATCCCGAATCTTACCGTCTCGCCCGCCGCATTTCGACCCTGATTCAGACCAGCAGCACCTTTAAACGCTTTGACAACATCAATAACGCCGACATTCACCGCCGCCTCGCCGACCGCACCTACGGTCTGGCGGAATGGGCTGACAAAAAATCGCGCCGCAATCACCAGGAAGCCGAGCAGCGCGTGCAGACCGTGGCTTTTCACAAGCGCGATACGAGAATGGTCGGCTGCACGGGCGACGCGCAGATTGTCATCAGCAACACGGATTTGGAAAAATTAATCGTCCGCGTTTTAAAGGCAATCGATTCGCCGATTGACGTGCGCAGCCTGCGCTCGCTCGTCATGTCGCGCCTGCCGGTGATGGACATTTATCTCGTCCCGATCGGCGGCGGCGACGATTCGGACGAAGAAAACAAATTCCAGCTCGACCCGGCGGACACGCGCGAGAATCCCGAGCAGAACCTGCTCCGGCAGGAAGGCGAAAACATCGCCGCCGGCTACGTCGAAAATTTTCTGAAAAACCTCAACAAATCAGTGCGCGGCAAAGCCAAGCAGTATAACCGCATGATAAGCGTCCTGTGGCATTGCTACCTGAGCAGCGACAGCGGCACGCAATTGGAAGTCGCGGCAATGCTCGGCGTTTCCGATTCTCTGGTTTCCGATTATCGCCGCCGCATCGAAAACAACCTCCAGCAGCTTTCCTTCTCCGGCGTCGGCGAAGCCCGCCAGTTCGAACAAGCCCTCCGTCACAAAGTCCGTCACATCATCTCGGAAGAAGAAAAAATCACCGTTTAAAAAAATGGGACGCTGATTTTTTAAGATAAATTAGGATGAGTTAGGATAAATAAAAATAAAATCTTGACTAAGCTTAAAATATCCTGAAAAATCAGCGTCCCATTCTCACAAAAAAAGTTAAAGTTTCACGCCTGATAATGTTAGAATGCCTTCGGAAAACTCTCGAAAGCGGTCGTCAGAAAATCTTTAGCCGAAAAGTAGTGATGACACAGAAATCGTTTGATGCCAGCCAGCAAAATCAAAAGTCGTGATTACGAAACGCTCGCGTCGCGCCCGGCGGATAAAACCGGCAGCAGCAGCGGCGACCGAGCCGCGCTTAAACCGCTCGACACCATAAAAAACGAAAAAACAGGCGCTTACGAAGTTTATCACGAACAAAGTTTAAAAAATCCGTATCGGGCAAAGTCGCCGGAAACGGGAACGGCGGAATTTTCTTCGTTAGAAGCGATTGAAGCCGAATCTTTAATTGCAGACACCGAAAGCGTCGCTCCGGCTGCCGCGCCGGAAATTCCCGCAACTTACGCCGAACAGCAGAAAATCCGCAAAAAGGAAAAGCTCGCCGAAAAGGATTCGCGGCTTATCGGCAGCGACCGCTGGATCGGGCGCAACGGTCACGTGCTGACTTACGCCGGGCTTTATGTTTTTTCGATTCTGGTTTTGTTTCGCCCGTACGAGCTGGTTCCCGGTCTCGGCTTTTTAGCTTCGACGGCGTTTTATGTCGCGGCGGCGACGCTTCTTATTTTCATCCCGACGCAGCTTTCGACCGAAGGTTCGATGACGGCTTTTCCGACCGAAGTAAAATGCGTTCTGGCGATGATTCTGCTGGCGATTCTGACCATCCCGATTGGCAAAGACCCGGGAAGCTCGTGGCTGCTTTTCAAAGATACGTTTATCAAATCCGTCCTGATGTTCATCGTGATGGTCAACGTTTTGCGGACGCGCCGCCGCTTGATGGGAATGATGTGGCTGAGCCTGGCGGTCGGCGTCGTTCTGAGCTACATGGCGATTGGAATGTATATGCGCGGCGAGCTGAAGGCGGAAGGCTACCGGGTCGCCGTCACCATCGGCGGAATGTTCGGCAATCCGAACGATTTGGCGCTGCATCTGGTGACGATGACGCCGATTGCCGTCGGGCTGGCGCTGGGCGCGAAAAAAAAGCTTTTCCGCCTTTTATATTTTGCGATGGCGGGCGTTTTCATCGCGGGAAATATGGTCACGTTTTCGCGCGGCGGATTTCTGGGCTTGATTGTGTCGGGCGCGGTTCTGGCGTGGAAGCTCGGGCGCAAACAGCGTCTGAACGTCGTTCTCGCTTCGTCGGTCGTCGGCGGTCTGGTGATTCTGCTCGCGCCCGGCAATTACGGTTTGCGGATTCTTTCGATTTTGTATCCGGCGCTCGACCCGGTCGGTTCGAGCGACCAGCGGCGCGAGCTTTTGTATCGTTCAATCTTTGTGACGTTTCGCAATCCGTGGGGCATCGGCGTCGGAAACTCGCCCGTTATGAACGATTACAATCTGCAGACTCACAACGCCTACACGCAGGTTTCAAGCGAGCTCGGTCTGCTCGGTTT
>DATHBC010000940.1:0-6484 GCA_035296345.1 Pyrinomonadaceae bacterium
AAACCGAAGAATCGGAAAACGAGGAATTAGCCGAAGCGAGCGCGAATCTGAAAACGGCGCGCGAAAACGCCGACGCCATGAGCGCCGAGCTTGCCGAATTGAACAAACGCTCAGCCGAAGCGAGAAACGCGCGCGCCGAATTGGAAGTGCGCCGGGCGGAAAGCCTGACGCGCCTGAAAAACTTGAACGAAATCTGCTCGCACGAGCTCGGTCAATCGCTCGTCGAACTGGTCGAAACCGTAGAGATAGCCCAGGATTTCGATTTGGAGGCGTCGCGTCGCGAAACCGAAGAGATGCGCGAGCGCATCGAGAGCTTCGGCGCGGTCAATATGCTCGCGCTCGAAGAATTGAGCGAAACCGAAGAGCGGCTTTTGTTTCTGACGTCGCAGCGAAAGGATATTATCGACGGCATCGCGGCGGCGGAAGAGGCGCTGCGCGAAATAAAACGTCGCTCGCGCGAGCGTTTCCGTCACGCTTTCGAAGCGATAAACGAATATTTTCGCGAATTTTTCCTTGAGCTTTTCGGCGGCGGTCGCGGCGAGATGACCTTGCTCGACGCCGAAGACGTTCTGGAATCGGGCATCGAAATCGTCGCGCAGCCGCCCGGTAAACGCCTCCAGAATATTCTGCTTTTGTCCGGCGGCGAAAAGGCGATGACCGCGATTGCGCTGGTGATGGCGATTTTCAAATATCGCCCGTCGCCGTTCTGCCTGCTCGACGAGGTGGACGCGCCGCTCGACGACGCGAACGTCGGACGCTTTGTCAATAAAATCGCGGAAATGTCGGAAAAAACGCAGTTTATCGTCATCACGCACAACAAGCGCACGATGGAAGCCGCCCGCGCCCTTTACGGCGTGACGATGGAAGAGGCTGGCGTTTCAAAAGTCGTCTCCGTCAGATTTGAATAAGCTGTTTTCCGCAAATCCCGAGTGCTGAAAAAGCGGCGGGCAACAGCCGATTGATTGACTTTCAGCGGTAAAACAGTCTAGTGCCCGCCGTCTTCCGCTTTCTTCGTCTCTAAAACCTCTCCCGTCTTGCATCTTTTCAATGCGGCGTCGCATCATTACAATAGCCAGCCTAATTTACCGGATGAAACGGAGTCGAGGATGATGAAAAAGCTTGCGGTCGTTCTTTTGTCTATATTTTTTCTGTGCGGTTCGACAGCCGGAATTTTCGCGCAATCGCGCCGCGTGACCGGCACGGACGGCGACGGCAAAGCCAACCGGCGCGAGGCGAAACCCGCCGCAACGCCGACGCCGCAGCCTACTCCGAACGACGAGCAAACCGCCCCGACCGCAAACACGAGCGCGACCGCCGAAACGCCCGTCGAAGACGGCGAAGTCATCAACGTCAACACCGATTTGGTGACGATTCCGGTTCGCATCTCCGACCGCGACAATCGCTTTATCGCCGGACTGAAAAAGGAAGATTTCAAGGTTTTCGAAAACGACGTCGAGCAGGAAAACGCTTATTTTTCCAACGAGGAGCAGCCTTTTACGGTCGCGCTCGTTTTGGATATGAGCATTTCCACCACGTTCAAAATCAACGAGATACAAAACGCCGCCATCGCTTTTACGGCGCAGCTGCGCCCGAAGGACAAGGTGCTGGTCGTTTCCTTTTCCCAGGAGGTTTATGTTTTGTGCGAAGCGACGAGCGACCGCCAGCGAATCCACAACGCCATCCGCAGCTCGCGCATCGAGTCCGGCACGAGCCTCTACGAAGCCGTCGATATGGTCATCAACGACCGTTTCAAAAAAATTTCCGGGCGCAAGGCGATTGTGTTGTTTACGGACGGCGTCGATACCAGCTCGCGCCGCGCCGACGCGATGAAAAACACCAGCAACGCTTTGGAACTCGACGCGCTGATTTATCCGGTTCAATACGACACTTACAACGACGTGCAGTCTATCAAAAATAAGCCGATAATCACTCAGCCGAATCCGACCGGGCTGCCGATACCGCCGACCGGGAATCCGAATCCTTCCCCGTTTCCTTTTCCGCTGCCGACCATTCCGACCGTCGGCACGCCGAGCGGTCAGGGAACCAGCGCCGAAGATTATCGAAAGGCGACCGAATATCTGGCTGAACTGGCGGCGCGCACCGGCGGCAGAGTTCATCAAGCCAGCACCTCGGCGAATCTGGCGCTCGCCTTTTCAAACATCGCCGCCGAGCTCCGACAGCTTTACAGTCTCGGCTATTATCCGAAAGAAGAAGGCAAAGCCGGACAGCGGCGAAAAATCAAAGTGCGAACGAGCAAGCCCGGATTAGTCGTCAAAGCCCGAGACAGCTACGTCGTCGGCAAGAAAGCGAAAAAATCGTAATTAACTGAGAAGTGAGAACTGAGAAGTGAGAACTGAAAACAGCTATCGACTATCAGCTCTCGTTCACTTTTATATGCTTTTTCAGCCTGAAAGACATTCAAAGATTAATGATGACGATTGAATTTCGTGTTACAAGAGCGGGTAAAACTATTGGCGAGATTTTAGACGGTTAGGGAAGGGAAAGTCAATAATTTGGAAAAACCGACTCATGTATTTGCGAGATTTTGATTTAACGGTTGAGATAACGCGGGCGGAAACCGGCTGGCGACAAGCCAAAATTTAAAAAGTTACGTTTGATGAAAGTAGCGGTTTCCGCCTCGTGTCCATTGATTTGTTGTGCCGTCCGTTGATTTCACCACTCAACGATTTGAGTTTGTGTTAATACAACGAGTGTAGTTGTTCAAAAATTTGTCTCTTAACTCGCGCCATTCTTCAATCGTCTGAAACTTTCGGTTTTTCGGTTTGGCGTTGAAAAAGTAAATTGTCGTAATGGTTTTGTCCGCCTCATTAAAAAGAACGTATTGCCCAATCGTGTTGTAGCTGTTGACCGTGCTGCGATTCAAACCGTAACTCTCAAAACCGTTATAAGTTGCTTTAATCGGCTCGTTTGATTCCAAATCGCGGCTGAGTGAAATGAAGTGTTTCAAACTCTCAAGAACGTTCTTTTTATCTTGCTCGTAAGAATTTGCCTGGGACATTTCGGGGCGAATACTCGCAAAAATATCGGTGTTCGGATAAGTAACAAGAATCTCGTAGCTGTTTGTCCGAGAAACTTCTTTGTGTCCGTCGGCGGTTTGGACGGCGCGATTTTTAACACCCTTGATTCTTCGGGCTTTTTTCACGGTTAAGCCATCGTCAAAAGTACAAGCAGAATAAGATTTCAGCGAATCGGCTTGCTCGTCAGTTTTTTGCGCCTGAACCGATAAGGTTACAACGCCGCCAAAAATGGCGATAAATAAAAAGTGAGTTAATAGATGTTTTAGTTTTAACATAACGTCTTTAGAATATTTTCACGCGCCGGTCGTTGCCGAAAGAAGCGGCACGACTTTGCATTTTACCGAATTTAATTCCGTGTAATTAATTACACGGTATTTTTAAACAGTTTGTCTTTTAAGACTTACCGGAAATCCGGCAGACAAGCGCCGAATTTTTGTAGTAATTGAGGTGAATCGTAAATTCTCAAAAAGGTTCCCGTAATTCATTAAACAATCGTGCCGTCGCGAATCGTCGCGTTTTTCGGAACGATGATGATGCCTTCGCGGATGTAGTAGCAGCCTTCGGCGTCGTCGGCGTGTTCGACGCCGCGGGCGTTGATTAATTGCACGTTTTTGCCGATGCGGGCGTTTTTGTCGACAATCGCGCGGCGAATGACGGAATTTTCGCCGATGCCGATGTGCGGAACGCCGCGCTCGGCGTTATATTTCAGTTCTTCGTACGACTCGAAAAAGTCCGCGCCCATCACAATCGCGTTTTCCAGCCGCGCGCCCTTGTCGATGCGGCAGCGCAAGCCTATAATCGAGCGCCGCGCCTGAACGCCGTTTAAAATACAGCCTTCGCTGACCATCGAATTGTCGATGTCGCAATTATGAACTTTCGACGGCGGAAGGTATCGGCTGCGCGTGTAAATCGGCGCGTTCGTGTTAAAGAAATTAAATTTCGGCAGCGGCGACGCCAAATCCAGATTCGCTTCGTAAAAAGCGCGAATCGTCCCGATGTCTTCCCAGTAATCCTGAAAAAGATGCGCCTGCACGTTGGATTCCTTAATCGCGGCGGGAATTATCTCGCGCCCGAAATCGACCCACGACTCGTTGCGCGTCAGGAGCTGAACCAGATATTTGTAATTGAAAACGTAAATTCCCATCGAAGCCAGGAACGGGCGCGCCGCCGCTTCCTGCGCGCTCAAGCCGAAGCTCGTCGTGTCCACGCGCATCGCTTCGAGCGCCTCGCCTTTCGGTTTTTCCTTAAATTCAATGATTTTTCCGGCTTCGTCCGTTTTCAGCAGACCGAATTCCTCGGCATCTTCGCGCCGCGAGGGAATGACGGAAACGGTGAGGTTGGCTCTGGTGTCGAAATGGCGCTGCAAAAATTTGCGATAATCCATCCGGTAAAGATGGTCGCCCGACAAAATCAAAAGCGTGTCGATGCGCCAGTCGCGCAGGTGCGGCAAGGTCTGGCGCACGGCGTCCGCCGTTCCCTGAAACCAATCGGGACTGTCCTTGCGCTGTTCGGCGGCGAGCACTTCGACAAAGCCGGTCGAAAAGCTCGAAAAGCGATACGTGCGCGAGATGTGCCGGTTCAGCGAAGCCGAATTATACTGCGTCAAAACAAAAATCTGCGTCACGCCGGAATTGATGCAGTTCGAGACCGGAACGTCAATCAGACGATATTTTCCGCCGAGCGGAACCGCCGGTTTCGAACGCTCGCGCGTCAAAGGGAAAAGCCGCGTGCCCGCGCCGCCGCCCAGAATTACCGCTACAACGTTGTCGTATTGCGCCATAAAATTAAAAAGGGAATGGATTTGGAAATACTTTATTTCAGAATAGCCGTAAGCGTTTGTGATTTCAAGATTAGCTGTCAGCAATTAGCTGCCAGCTATCAGCCTTTTGCATTCAAATCTAATTTTGAATTCTAAATCCCAAAAGCTAACGGCTAATTGCTGACAGCTAACAGCTATCTTATCTTTTTGACATTCCGCCGTCGCTCGTGCTAACTTGCCTTTCATCCGGTTCGGCAAATTCGCGTATACTTCAGAGAGCCGGATTGATGTTCTTTTTCATCGTAAAACGCTTCGGGTTTTAAGGGGAAGTCGAGTGAAAATCTCGCACGGTCGCGCCACTGTGAAGCATTTAACATTTATCATTTAACATTTATCACGAGAGCGGAATCTTTTGATAAATAGTAAATGTTAAATGATAAATGAAAAGTCAGGAAACCTGCCCGCAGGCAGTTTTGTGCCGTTGAATGTCTCGCGTCAAGACGTTCAGGCTGTTCGGGTCGTTTTTACTGCTTTTTCTAACGGGAAAAACCCTGCCGGCTTGTCTTGATTGATGCTTCACTCGGGACGGGAAGGCAGGGTTTTTTATTTTGGAAAATACGGGAAAAATTTTAAAGTTTCGCTTTGCGCCGCCGTTATCTTCGCGTCTGTTTTGCGGGAAGCATTTCGCGCGGGGCTGCGCCGTCGTTTTGTTTTTAATTTGCTCGCTCGCCTCCTGCCGGAGCGAGCAGGCGAATCGCGCCGAAATGCCGGCGCGCGAGGTGACGGACGATTTGGGGCGAAAGATAAAAATTCCGCCGAAACCCGAGCGCGCCGTTTCGCTCGCGCCGAATCTGACGGAGAATATTTTCGCCGTCGGCGCGGGGAATCGTCTGGTCGGCGTGACGACGTTTTGTAATTATCCGGCGGAAGCCGAAAAAATCGCGAAAATCGGCGATACGATGACGCCGAATATGGAAGCGATTATCGCCCTGAAACCGCAAATCGTTTTCGTTTCGACCGCTTCGCAAATCGAATCTTTCGCCCGCACGCTCGAACAGCAGAACATTGCGGTTTTCGTCACCAATCCGACCGATTTGGAAGGCGTTTACCGCAATCTGTACCAGCTCGGCGAAATTTTCGGAACCGCAGACGAAACGCGGCGCAAGGTTGAAGAAATGCGGCGGCGCGTCGCCGACATCGAAGCGCGAACGGCGACCGCGACAGGCGTTAAAGTTTTCGTGCAAATCTCGAAAGAGCCGCTTTTCACCATCGGCAGAGAATCGTTTTTAACCG
Source organism: Pyrinomonadaceae bacterium (assembly GCA_035296345.1). Taxonomy (GTDB): domain Bacteria; phylum Acidobacteriota; class Blastocatellia; order Pyrinomonadales; family Pyrinomonadaceae; genus JALZHR01. The sequence goes on from DATHBC010000940.1 coordinate 6,091, forward strand.
AAATCATCAGCCGCGCCGGCGGCGTTTCCGTGACGGCAGACCTGGCGACGGCTTACCCGCGATTCAGCAAGGAAACCGCGCTCGCCCTTGCGCCGGAAGCGATAATTTTGTCGGAAAGCGACGACAATCCGGAGCCGAACGAGGTTTTTAAAGATTCTCCGGCGGTGAAAAACCGGCGGGTTTTCAAAATCAGCGCCGATTTGCTGTCGCGTCCCAGCCCGCGCATCGTGGACGCTCTGGAACGGATTGCGAAAGATTTGCACCCGGAGGATTTTCGGTGAAAGTCCAGAGTCCAAAATCAAAAGTCCGAAATTTGCGCACGGGCGCGGCGCTTTTGATTTTGTTGATTGCGGCGTTTTTTCTCGCCGTCTCGCTCGGCAGCGAGAGGCTTTCG
>DATHBC010000941.1:0-17935 GCA_035296345.1 Pyrinomonadaceae bacterium
CGTCGTCGCTTTTAATTCATTTTTCGTCGGCAGCCGCGCTTCCCGCCAGCGACCGGGAACGATGTGTTCGGTAAAGAGGCGGAGAGCTTCCATCTTTTCATTTTCATCTCTGATAATTTTCGCCGCGCCGAAGGCGACGACCGAGCGGTAATTCATCGAATGGTGAAAAGCCGAGCGCGCCAGAACCAGCCCGTCAACTAAAGTCACGGTCACGCAGATTTGGATTTCTTCCGACAGGGCGCGCATCATCCGGCTCGCGCCGGAACCGTGAATCAGCAGCTCGCCGCCGCGCCGCGCATAACCGGTCGGAATGACGAAAGTTTGACCGCCCGCGCCGCTAAAACCGACGTGGGCGATGAAGCCTTCGTCCAGGATTTTATAGATTGTTTCAGCGTCGTGCGAGCCGCGTTTCGGCAGGCGTCGCAATCTGGTTCTGCCGGTTACGGCTAATTGTTCGTTCACAAATAAGAAAAACTCCCGCAATAAATATAAAATCTATAATAATAGCGAACGGCATTGTTTCAAGTGCCATTTCGGAGAATTTTTTGCAGTCCATTTGACGAATTGAAACAACCTTGTAACTGTCTAATATAAAATTGACGGTTACAAACTTGTATATTATTCTAAAGCTGAAAATTAAACCGGTTTTCGATTGGTATCGTGCATAATTTTTATACGACGATTTTCACTATGCCAATCCGATAAGCTGTTAATAAATATGAAAAAGCAAATCCACGCGTTCCCGTTTGTTTCCCTGTCCGACCGAGCGGTTTCTCACGTCCCGATGCACCGCCAGATTTACGAAAAACTGCGGCTGGCGATTTTAAACGGCGAGCTGCCGTCGAAATCGCGCATCCCGTCGTCGCGGGCGCTCGCCGCGCAGCTCGGCGTCTCGCGGATGACGGTCGTCAACGCCTACGACCAGCTCTTAGCCGAAGGCTATCTGGACGGCAAAATCGGCGCGGGAACGTTTGTGGCGCGCGAGCTGCCCGAAGAGCTGCTGCAAATGCCGAAGCTGCGCGCCGCGCAAACGGACGCCTTTTCACGCCGGTTAAATCTTTCGCGAAAAGGCGGTCAAATGGCGCAGGACCTGAAGAAACTTTTACGCGAGCATTCGTCGAACAGATGCGTGCCTTTTCAAAACGGCTTGACGGCGACCGATTCTTTTCCCTTCGACACCTGGGCGCGCATCGCGGCGCGCTGGAACCGGCACGCGCCGCCGACCGCATTGGTTAACGGCGATTTAGCCGGGTTTTACCCGCTGCGCCGGGCGATTACCGACCATTTAAAATCCGCTCGCGGCGTAAATTGCGCACCCGAGCAGGTTATCGTCACTGCCGGAGCGCAGCAGGCGCTGGCTTTAATCAGCGCGGTTTTCCTGGAGCCGAACGACGAAGTCTGGATGGAAGACCCCGGTTACACGAGCGCGCGCAGCTTGTTTGCGCTTTCGCGAACCAGACTGATTCCCGTTCCGGTGGATGAAGACGGACTTAATTTTAAGGCGGCGCTCGAACGTAGTAAAAATCCGAAGCTGATTTACGTGACGCCTTCGCACCAGTATCCGCTCGGCGTGACGATGAGCCTGCCGCGCCGCCTGTCGCTTATTGAAACGGCGCGCAACTCGGGCGCGTGGATAATCGAGGACGACTACGACAGCGAATACCGCTATTCGGGTCATCCGCTCGCCTCTTTGCAGGGACTCGACCAAAACGGGCGCGTATTGTATGTCGGGACTTTCAGTAAAACGATTTTCCCGTCTCTTAAGCTCGGCTGCCTGGTCGTGCCGCCGGATTTGGTGGACGTTTTCACCGCCGCGCGGGTGGTGAGCGGAGCGCACTCGCCATTGATTGACCAGGCGATTTTAGCGGAATTTATTTCCGAAGGACATTTTGCCCGCCACGTTCGCCGGACGCGGACGCTCTACGAAGAAAGACAGAAGATTTTAATCGAAGAAGCGGAACGAAACTTAAAAGGGCTGCTGGAAATGAAAGCCGACGACGCCGGGATGCATCTGGTCGGCTGGCTGCCCGACAATCTGGACGACCGGGAAGCAGCCTTGAGAGCTGATGAAGTAAATGTCCGCCTGTCGCCGATTTCCGACCACAGCATCAATAAATATCCGCGCAAGGGTTTGGTATTCGGCTACGCCGCGTTCGACCGGGCGCAGATACGCGGCGGCATCGCTAAACTGACCGAAGTTTTGACGGAGATGGCGCGAAACAAGAATAATACGAGGCAAAAAAACACATTCGCCGCCGCAAGTGATAAAAGCTCGCTTGATACATCTGCTTGTTCCTGAGTCGTCGAATTATGCCTTTTGATATAAATACGAATAAATTTAAGCTCATCGGCGGCAACGTCAGTCTCGATTTTGCAAACACCGTCAACGGCAGAATCAGCAGCCCGGATAAAAAAAGCGGGCGCGATTATTACGACGCTTTCCCTTCGGACAAGCTGGAAAATTACGCTGATTTGCTCGGCTGGAGCTTGAAAGCCGGATTGATTAAAGAAGAGGAAGCCGAAAAACTTTTGCAGGTCGCCGAAGCTGACCCGCGAGCGGCGAGCGCGGTTTTAAAACGGGCTTTGAATCTTCGCGAAAGCATTTATCGCCTTTTCAAATCCGCGATGGAAGGCTGGCAGCCGGAGACGGAAGATTTGGAGAAACTGAATCGCGAATTAAGCATCGCTCGCCGTCATCAAAAACTGTCAACCGCGAATAAAGCCTTTGTTTTTGAATGGATTAACGGCGGTCAGGCGCTTGACCGGACGCTCTGGCAAATTTCCGAATCGGCGGCAGACCTGCTTGTAAACGGAGATTTAAAGAGAATCCGCCGGTGCGTAAACGACGTCTGCAACTGGCTGTTTCTGGATACGAGCCGCAATCGCACCCGGCAATGGTGCGTGATGAAAGACTGCGGCAATCTGGCGAAAGTTCGCCGGTTCAGAGCAAAACATCAAGCCGCGCGGTAATTTCCTTGACCGGCGGCTTATCCGGGTTTAATTTGATTTCCCGCTCCGGTCGGGAAAGTCCGGGAACGAGCAGCCGGCGAATGCTTCGAAATAATTTTTTGAGGCATCCGGCAATGATTTTCCGAGTATTGAACGGCTTATGCGAGTTAGTTATCAACAGTTGCTGAAATGGTGTTAAATTTTTGCGGGCTGGACGCTGTTCGCTTTTTTTTAGTTTTATACATTTCAGCCGAATATTTATGCAAAGAGCCCTTTTCCTTTCGGTGCGGGCTAGGGCAACGGCAGTAATAACCGCCGCGCCTGCCGCCCGGAACAGAGACTATCAGCTTCGTTCAATAATTCTACTGTCGCTTAAAAGTGATTCCTTTAACCTCTCGTCCATCAGCGGCTGAATTAAACACGAATCCCGCGATTTTTCCTTTATCGTCGCGAGTAAAGGAAAGATTAATCTGCCCGCCCGCCGCGGTAAAAACATCGGCGTATGCGGCGGCGAGCGTAGGCTTAAGATTTTCGCCGATCTGGAGGGAGAGATTATTGCCTTGCAGCGTTAATTTGAAATCCGCGTCCAGCTCGTCGCTGTAATAAGTCCCGGCGTATTCGGATAATGCTTCGGGTGAATCAAGCGGCGGTTTAACGGGAACGAAAACGTCCGGCTTTCCGCTTTTTGTTAGTATTTTTATTTCAGAAATTGTACCGGACGCGCTGAAGACGGGATTTAGCTCCGTGACATTTGCGCCTTCAACTATCAGCAAGCGGTTTTCGGAAACCGGCATCACGGGTATTTCGTATTGCAGCAGCCCGCTGTTAATTAATTTTCCGTCCTTGACGCCGAGCTTAAAGACCTTTCCGGTCTCCGGGTTCGCATAAATGCCCGCGTAGCGCAGCGCTTCCTTTTCGGGCAGCGCGATTGCCGGCGGCAGAGTTTCCGCAACTGTTTTTTGGCTCGGCGCATCAGGTTTCAATTGTCCCTCCAGATAGATGTCCGCAAGCTTCTCCGCAATTACGCTCGGAAAAATCGCCGAGTTGTTGCACAAGGCGATTGCCGTAAATTTCTGTTCGGGAAATGAAACTATTTGCGACCGATAGCCGGACATATTGCCGCTGTGCTTAATTACCGGCAGACCTTTATACTTGTTATGAAACAACCCGAAGGCGTAACCCATTTTCTCTCCGCTGTTTAAGACGCCCGGCGTGGTCAGAAGCCCGATCAACTCTTTGTTTCCGATTTTCGGCTCGTGAAAATTTTGATCCCATAAATACAAGTCTTCGACCGTCGTTAAAACTCCGCCGCCGCCGACCAGGTCGAACAATGAAGCGCGGACGCGAACGCTTTTATCCGGACCGACCATATAACCGCTCGCCCGGTTTTTGACTACTTCATTGCGATTATCGAAAAACAGAGTGTTTTTCATGCCCAGAGGCTTAAAAATGTTTTCCTCGGCAAACGCCCGCAAGGATTTTCCGCTGACGCGCCCGACGATGATTCCCAGCAAATGATAATTGGAATTACTGTACTGGTGTTTCGTGCCCGGTTTGAAGCTGATATTCTTTTGACGCGCCAGCAGATTTAATATGGTTTTATCGCTCAAAGCGTTATCCGGAGTCTGCCCGCCGAAAAGGAGCAGCGCCTGATATTCACGGATTCCGCTCGAATGATGAATCAAATGCCGGATGGTAATCGTCTCGTCGTATTTCGGCATTTCGGGCAAATACTTGCGAATGTCGTCGTCGAGCGACAATTTTCCCTGCTGCGCCAAAAGTGCGATGCTGGCTGCCGTAAACGGTTTTGACGATGAAGCCAGATTAAACAGGGTCGAAGTGGTGTTCGGAACGTCGTAATCGAGATTCGCCATCCCGAAGGCGCGCTTGTAAACAAGCCTGCCGTCCTTAACCGCACCGACCGCGCATCCCGGCATATCGTTTTTGTCCCATTGAGAAAGAAACGCATCCACTTTCTTTGCCGCTTCGTTATCGGAAGGTTGAGTTTGAGCGGTCGCATTCTGCTGTCCCAAAATGTCGGCGGCGGTCAAACCGACCATAAACAAAATAAGGGCGATAATTTTTCGTATAAATAAATCCGGGGTTTTCATTTTTTTGTTTCTCATTTCATTGTTTCTTCATCTACAAGTATATAAACGTCCGCGGCGGCGGATTATTAACAACGAAGAGAAATAAACTTTCGCGCCGATGCAAGCCTTGTATCTTCTTCAGGTCTTTAGTCCCGGCATGGAAAGTTTCTTCAAAAATTTCTTCACTGCCAACCTTGCAGGAATTCGCGAACCCCGGCGATTTACAAAATTTAAAATGCCGCCGCACTCAAAGCAGTTTGCGGCGGCATTTTTCTACAGAACCTTATCGGGCGTGATGGGCAAATCACGCATGCGCTTTCCGGTCGCGTGAAAGACCGCGTTGGCAATCGCCGCCGGGATGCCGACCATGCCGAGTTCGCCCATCCCTTTGACGCCGAGCGGATTGACGATTCGGTCGTCCTCTTCAACGAAAATCGTTTCGATTTCGTGAATATCCGCGTTGACCGGAACGTGGTAGTGCTGCAAATTCGGATTCATGATTCGCCCGAAACGGTGGTCGACCTCGGTCGCCTCTTCGAGCGCCATGCCGATGCCCCAGACCACGCCGCCGATCTCCTGGCTGTGCGAGGTTTTCGGGTTCATAATGCGCCCGCAGGCTGAAACCTCGATGGCGCGCGTGACGCGGACAAATCCGGTGTCCGGATCGACCTTTACCTCGACGAACTGCGCGCCGTGCGCCAGCAGCGCATATTTCTGGCGTTCCGGCGAGGGCTTCGACTCGAACGTCTCGACAATTTCGGTTAAGTCGTTGCGCCTCATCAGCTCGGAAACATTAACGAACCGGGTCGAATCGTTTTTGACTTGCAGCTTCCCGTCGAGCAGCTCGACACCGTCATAATCGGTCGCTGCGAGAGGAGAAGCGGCGTCCTTTTTCGCCAAATCCAGAAGTTTCCGCTTAATGTTATTTGCGGTTTCGTAAATCGCCGAGCCGACGCTGGAAGTCGTCTGCGAGCCGCCCTGCGCCGGCGCGCGGGGAAATTTCGTGTCGCCCAGCTCGAACTTGACCTTTTCGGCGGGCAAACCAAGATATTCGGCAGCAATCATGGTCATCACCGTATAAGTTCCGGGACCGATGTCGCTCGTCGCGCTCGCGACGTGCGCCGAGCCGTCCGCGCGGAAGGTGATGCGCGCCGAGGCGGGTCTTTGAAACGCGCCCCAGACGCCGGTCGCCGTGCCCCAGCCGACCAGCAGCCTTCCGTCGCGCATCGAGCGCGGCTCCATTTTCCGATTCTTCCAGCCGAACTTTTCCGCTCCAATCCGGTAGCATTCGCGCAGCGCCTTGCTCGACCACGGCTTGCCGCTTTCCGGGTCGGTTTCGGCATAATTGATAAGCCGCAATTCCAGCGGGTCGATTTTCAAAGCGTAGGCAAGCTCGTCCATCGCGCATTCGAGCGCGAACATCCCGGAGACCGCGCCCGGAGCGCGCATCCACGTCGGAGTATTGAAATCCGTGTCGGCGATCCTGGTCTGCGCGGAGAGATTCGGGCACGCATAGACCTGGCGCGTAAAATTCGTCGTGCCGTCGTTGAACTCTTCAAAGCTGGACGTGTTGTGCACGGCTTCGTGAATCATCGAGGCGAGCTTTCCCGAGCGTTCTGCGCCGAGCGCGATTTTCTGAATCGTGTACGGGCGATAACCGTGTCCGGTGTACATCTGCGCGCGGGTGTAGACGACTTTGACCGGACGCTTTAACTCGCGCGCCGCCATCGCCGTCAGCGACGGGTAATAGTTCGGTCTGAGAGAAGCGCCGAACGCGCCGCCGACGAACGGCGAGACGACCGAGACGTTCGCTTCGGGCACGTTGAAGCTCGTCGCCAGATGCCGGCGCACGCCGTAAACGTCCTGCGTTTTATCGAAAATCGTCAGCTTGTCTCCTTCCCAGAAAGCAATCGCCGCGTGCAGTTCCATCGGGTTGTGGTGTTCGATGGGAATGCGGTATTCCGCCTCGACCTTAACGGGCGCGTTTTTCATCGCCTGTTCGGGGTTGCCGCGCACAGCGGGTTTGGGTCCCTGCGAGGGAGCGCGCGCGGACAGCCGGACGGCTTCCGTATCGGTCACATGTTTTTCCGCATTGTAGGCGACCTTGACTAATCTTGCCGCGTAACGCGCCTGCTCGTAAGTTTCGGCGACGACGAGCGCCACGGGCTGCATATTGAATAAAATCCTGTCCGATTGCAGCGCGCGGAACGATTTGTCCTGCTGTCTGGTGTTATCCGGCGGCGAGTATTCGCTGCCGGCTTTCGGACCGAGCTTCGGCGCATTCAGGTGCGTGAAAACGCTGACCACGCCCGGCACGCGGCTCGCTTCGGCAGTGTCGATTGATTTGATCGTGCCCCTCGATATGTCGCCCAGAACGATGAAGCCGTAAGCCAGATTCGGAACCTTGAATTCGGCGGCGTATTTTGCCCTGCCCGTCACTTTAGCGACGCCGTCGACGCGGCTCATTTCTTTTCCGATGTATTTTGCCATTTCTCTTTTACCCTCCAGGTTTTACGCAGCCCCGCCCGACATTGCCTGCCGTAAAGCAAGGGCGACGGCGCGTTTCCCGAGCTCGACTTTATAAGCGTTATGCGCGAGCGGTTTCGCGCCGGCTAGAGCCGCTTCGGCAGCCAGCTTGAACGTTTCTTCGGTCGCCTGTTTTCCAACCAGCGATTTCTCCGCCTCCATCGAGCGCCACGGCATATGCGCGACGCTGCCCAAAACGACCCGCGCCTGCTTAATGTCATTGCCGTCTGTTTCCAGCGCGGCAGCCACGGCGACGAGGGCGAAAGCGTACGAGGCGCGGTCGCGAACCTTCAGATAATAGGATTTGTTGGCAAAGTTGTTCTTCGGTAATTCCAGCGCGACGATTAATTCGCCGTGTTCGAGATTATTGTCCTTTTGCGGCGTCTCGCCCGGCAGGCGGTGAAAATCCCGGACGGGAATCGTTCGCTCCCGCCCGTTCGCGCTTCGGATTCTCACGACCGCGTCGAGCGCGTACAGGGCGTTCGCCATATCGCCGGGATAAGTCGCCACGCACTTATCACTCCACCCGAAAATGGCGTGGATGCGGTTGATGCCTTCGAGCGCGCCGCAGCCCGTTCCCGGTTCGCGCTTGTTGCAAGGCATCGCGATGTCGTAAAAATACTGGCATCTGGTGCGCTGCATCAGGTTTCCGCCGTTGGTCGCCATGTTGCGGAGCTGCCCGGAAGCTCCGGCTAGAATTGCCATCGAAAGCAGCGGGTAATTTTGCCGGACGAGCGGATGATTCGCCGTCGCGCCGTTTTTGGCTAAAGCGCCGATTGAAATTCCGTTCGACGTCGAACGAATCTGCGCTAATTTCAGCTGCGAAACGTCCACGAGCTCGTTGGGGCGTTCGACGTATTCCTTCATCAAATCAATCAGGTTCGTCCCGCCCGCTAAAAATTTCGCCTCTCTGTTAGCGGAAACGGAGCGCACCGCCGCCGCTTCATCGGTCGCGTTCGTGTACTTAAACGGTCTCATCGGTTTTCTCCTCATTGTTCATAACGGCGGCGATTTCTTCTTCTGTCGCAAAATGCCAGGTCTGCGCCGTTTCGCGCCCCGATTGAACTTCGCGAATCGCCGCGACGATTCCGGGATACGCGCCGCAGCGACAGATGTTACCGCTCATCCGCTCCCTGATTTCCTCGTCCGTCAATTTCATGTTTCTGGCATTAGAGCGCAGATTTTTCGTGACGTGGCTCGCGTCGCCGTTCTTTGCTTCATTCAATAAAGCGACTGCGGAACAGATCTGCCCCGGCGTGCAGTAGCCGCATTGAAAACCGTCGTGCCTGATGAACGCCGCCTGCATCGGGTGCAGCTCGTCCCCTTTCGCCAATCCTTCGATGGTCGTCACTTCCTTTCCCTGACACTGCGCCGCCAGCGTCAGACACGATAAGACGCGCTGCCCGTTAACGATGACCGTGCAGGCTCCGCATTGCCCCTGGTCGCAGCCTTTTTTCGTGCCGGTCAGCTCTAATCTTTCGCGGAGCGTATCGAGCAGCGACATCCGCGAATCGACTTCCAGACTTCGGGCTGCGCCGTTGATTTTTAATGATATTTTGACGGCGTTTTCGAGTCCCGCGTTCGGCGCGAAAACGGCGTCGGACGGCGCTTTCAAAGCGGCGAGCGCCTGTTCCTTAGCGAGCAGCTGAAGCGCGAAAATACCGAGCCCGCCGCCGATGCCCTGTCCCAGAAACGTTCGGCGCGCTTCGCCGAACAAACCGAGCTGGTCGAGCAGCTTTTCTTCGTCCGCGCTGATTTCCGGCGAATCGCTGTTGTTTAAACTGAAATCTTCCGGTTCTTGTTTATTGTCCATAATCCTCCTTGCCAAATTATCCGATGAGCTTCTAAAAATGTCTATTATCTTACAGACACAATAAAAGCGCTGTTATGCCTTCGCCGGCGCGTCATTTTTTTTCAGATGCCGGTTGCTTCGTCCGAACCGGCGCATTGTATTGCGCGTCACATGCCCCTGCATCACCGGCTCGACTCCGCCCGGAGCGATAAGGGCGGAAACAGTCATAATCTCTTTATCCGTAAAGTTTAAAACATCACGCTCGAAAATGTCGGCAAAAGCGAGCAGTTATTTACCGTAAAGGTGATTTTTTTATCGTCCGAATAATCCTCGGTCGCCGCGCGAAAGTAAATCGCGCCTGCCGAATCAAGTCCGTTACTGGCAAATTTTGTCTTCACGTACTTGTAAGTCGATGCGTTAAGACTGATGTATGGAGAATCGTAATGCGGGTCGCTGCCGGAAGGATTTATTACAAAAACATTGTTTTCGACAAATCCAGTGTCCACATTAAACGCCGCCCGGCTCTGGAAATCGCCGTTGTTCGCAAAATCCCAGGCGTTGTATTTAAACATTCCCGCCGGGTCAATTGTCGTCGAACTATTATTCGATGTCGGGAGCGCCATTGTCGGATTATTTCCCGTCCGCACTTCGATATGCAGATGCGGTCCGCTCGCCGAGCAGCCGCCGCCGACTACCTGCGCCGCCTTGCCGACGTAATCGCCGCGTTTTATCGGAGCACCGACCGCGAGAGATGTCCGCGAATCCATATGAGCCGGAATGACGGTGTTTGCGCCGTCACAAATCGCCGCTTTGCCTATCCTCTCTACACAGGACTTATTTTATTAAGAATGTTTATTTATTTCGGTCTGGCTGTAAGCTCGCCGGCTTGGTATTACGCCAAAATTAAAAGCTAGACGAAATAATTGGATATAGTTTTTTCATTAGCAGAGCAATAGAGAATCAGTTTGGAGTTGATTTTTGTCATAGAAGAAAATGTTTTGTCTGGTTTTTCAAAAATACGTCGGATAAATCTTAATGTTGGTCGGTTCACACTGATAAACAATATATTTTTCCTATTTATAGTTATCCGCTGAAATTACCCGAAATAAATTCCGTGCTAAAGCTGCTCGTTAAGGCTGATTGCGTTTTAACTCTTCAAACTTTTTTTCATCCTTCTTAGCCTTTTTTTTCTTTCCTAATTTGCGATAGGAATTTCCTCGCAATTGGTAAGCATCGGCAGAGCCGGGGTTTAACTCTATGGCTTTGGTGTAATTTTTGACAGCTTCATTGTAATTGCCTTTGCTGAAATAGCTATTTCCACGATAGATGTAGAAATCCTGATCGTTTGAGTTTAATTCTACTGCTTTATTAAAGTCTCTAATGGCTTGGTCATAATCACCCTTGTGATGGTATGCCAGTCCGCGATTAAAGAAAGCGACCGAATTATTTGGATTTAACTGAATTATTTTACTGTAATCTTTGACGGCTTCATCATAATTGGCTTTGTCAAAATAGGCGTGTCCGCGCCAGTTATAAGCAATCACCGTATCCGGAGCCAATTGTACTACCATATTAAAATCCCTGATGGCTTCATCATATTTATCTTTTCGGTAATAGCAGACTCCGCGACTGACGTATGCGTCGACAAAGTCGCGCTGCCAATTTATCGTTTTAGTGAAATCACTAATCGCGGCATCGTAATTCTCTTTGAGGTAATAGCTGTTTCCGCGACCAAAATAGGCGTTTGCGTTAACCGGCTCCAGCGCAATCGACTGATTAAAATCTTTGATGGCGTCGTCAAAACTGCCTTTGCCGTTGTAGCTGTCTCCGCGATTAGTGTATACGTCTGCGAACTTCGGATATAAGGCTATAACCTGATTAAAATCATTGATTGCCTTGTCGAAATCGTCTTTGATATAGTAAACAAGCCCGCGCTTGTATAAAGCATTGGCATCTTTTGGATCCAATTCCAGCACTTTATTAAAGTCATTGAGCGCTTCATCGTAACTTTCTTTGGTGTAATAGATAAGTCCGCGCTGGTAGTAGGAAAACAAGTCATTCGGAGCTAACCGAATCGCTATGCTGTAATCTTTGACGGCTTCGTCATTGCTGCCTTTACGGGTATAACTAAATGCGCGCCAACTATAAGCCAGCGCGAGATTCGGAGCCAATTCTACTAACTTATTAAAATCTCTGATTGCCTCATCATATTTATTTTTCTCGGTATAGGCGATGCCGCGAAAACCGTATGCGTCAACATAATCGTGTTTAAAACTTATTGCTTTAGTCTGGTCACTAATCGCCTGGTCGTAATTGCGTTTCATATAGTAGCAGATGCCGCGATAATGAAAGGCATTCGGATTGACCGGACTCAAGGCAATGGATTGATTAAAATCTTTGATGGCTTGATCGAAATTGTCTTTATTATAGTAACTAAGCCCGCGATTAAAATAGGCATTGGCGGATTTCGGATAGAATCGAATCGCTTTGGTGTAATTCGTAATCTGGCAGTCATAGTCGTCAGTTTTGCAGGCTAATGCATCGGTGAAAAATTTTTCCGCCTTCTTTTGGTTAACGCCCGTTCTGTTTACTGGCTCTGTCGGTTTTGGAGGATTAGGTCTGCTGGTATTTCTATCTGGCGGCGGGCGAACATCCGTCGGCATTCGCCCGCTTTTCGGATTGGTTGAGCCTTGCTTTTTAATAACCGGCGAACACTGCGGATACCCGGCGCGCCCGCATTGAGCATATACGACATCTGCGCTGAAAACTAAACTTAAAGCTATTACGATAAGCACTGAAAAGATTTTAGCTATCCCTTTTTGCATTTCACTATCTCCTTAGTTGAGGTCTTTTGCGCAGCGAAATCCCGTGTAATTATAATTCACCGCTCCGGTTGCCGCCCAATCAATACGATGAGTCGTCGTGGCATATTCTTTCGGCGTGTAATAATAGCCTCCCCGAATCGTTTTCAATTTTGTCCTTCTCCCGGAAGCATCAATCGCTTTTCCGTTCGGATAAGCCTTAAAATCGTCAGCCGTCCACTCTCCGGCGTTGCCGACCATATCATACAGTCCGAATGGCGAGACGCCTTTGAATCTGCCGACTTCCGCGAAAGTTCCGCCTGGGTCGTTAGCATTGGCATTGTCCTGATTCCAATCGTTTCCCCACGGATACAAAAAACCGGTTGTTCCGCGCGCCGCAAATTCCCATTCTTCTTCGGTCGGCAAACGCTTTCCCGTCCAACCGGCATAGGCGGCGGCATCTTCCCAATTTACGCCCACGACCGGAAATTTAGCCTGTCCGTCCGGGTAATTTCCGCCTTTCCAATTCTGCGGCGGCTTGCGCCCGGTGGCTTTGACGAATTCAGCGTATTCCTCATTTGTAGTTTCGTAAACGTCCATAAAAAATGGTTTTACTGTGACATTATGCGCGGGTTTTTCCGATTCGTCCCTGCCGTCGTCGCGTCCCATCATAAAATCTCCGCCCGGAATATATGCCATACCATTCGGCGGGACGGGAATGCTGTCCGGTAATTTGTCGACGGTGCCGTCTTGAGCTATTTCCGGCGGTGAATTTGTCGAATTACCTTTTCCAGTATTAGATTTGCCGACAGCGAGATAACCTCCGCGGTTTAGAAAAAACAAACCGGCTATCACTCCCAGGCATAATAATAAAGCGGCAGCTCCGCTCGTTATCCAAAATATTTTGTTTATGCGGATTGTTTTCGGTTCTTCTCTAATACCCGAATTTGTCTTCGGTGATTCTTCTTGTTGTTTCGAAGAATCAAAATTAGTCGCATCGAAATAGTAGTCTCCGGTCAGGTCGGTTGTTTGGAACGTATTGAAAGTATTGCGAGATTCGGGCACGCCATAGGAGATGCCGGTAACGGGATTCTCGCCGGTCGGCGACGGCGGCGCGGAGGAATCGGTGACGGCGGCGTCAATCGCACTGCGTACTTTTTGTTTTTCCTGTTCGAGAATGCGCTTAGCCTCTTTGTCAGCGCGTTCCTGCGCTTCCTGCAGGAGGCGTTTTTTTTCAATCTCGGCTTGACGTTTTCTTTCTTCAATCTCGGCTTGACGTTTTCTTTCTTCAATTTCAACCTGATGGTCTCGCCGTGACTGTTCGAAATTTTCACGCGCCTTGTGTATTTCTTCCCATTCTTTTTTTAACTTTTCCTCCTCGTCCAGTCGTTTTTGCCGTTCCGCCGCTTCTTCTCGTAGTTTTTCGCTTGAAATTGCTTGGCGTAAAGCTTCCAGCATTTCAAGCGCAGTGGCAAAACGGTTCTCCCTCTCGACTTCCATCGCTTTGAGCAGCCACGCGGAAATCTCAGGCGAAATGCTCGGATTTATATCGCCCGGATATGGCAGCGGGTCCGCGTTTCCTGTCCAAATCTCTAAAGTTCTGCTCACGGCGCTAACAGGTGCAGAGTTTGTGAAAAGATGATAAAGAGTAGCGCCCAACGCATAGATGTCAGTTGTGGCATCCGCCGATTGCTTTAAAATTTTTTCTATTTTCTCGCCGTGCATCGACATCAGCGGAAGTAGAAAGGGGTTTTCGAGAACGCGTAAAATCTGCTCGAAAGGTGAATATTCACGCGATGCCGCAAGAAAAGTTTGTTGGTCATTGAGAGGTTTATTAATCTGGGCATTGGCATCTTTGGCAATCCCAAAATCGAGCAGTTTAATTCTGCCGCGCGAAGTAATCTTCAAATTTTGCGGTTTGATGTCACGATGAATAATCGGCGGATTTAAGGTATGTAGATAAATAAGCGCATCAAGCAGTTGTTCGGCAAAACTTAGAATTTCCTTTTGCGTAAATGTGTTTTGAATATCGCCTAACTTTTTATGCAGATCCTCGCCGTTAACAAGCTCCATTACCAAATACTGTCTGTCTGTTTCGGTAAAGTAATCTATAACCTGCGGAAATGCCTCGTGATCAAGTTTAGTCAGAATCTTTGCTTCATGTTCAAACGCTTTTTTGAGTGCCTCTTGCCGCTCAGGCGTGGAAGCTTCCGTCAAGTCGATTAAAATTTCTTTGAGGGCAACTTTTTTCCCAAATCGGATGACGTCTTCTGCCTCATAAACCGCGCCCATTCCACCATAACCAATTCGGCGTTTAATTCGATAGCGGTTGTGCAGAATTTCATCAATTGCGAGCATTATTTAAAATGAGAGTCCAAATCAGGACTACTAAAATTATTATGGACATATCTGAGATTTGTTTGTAATATTACATCCATATTCTAATTTAGGTCAATAATTTTACCTGGCTCTAAGGAAGCTCAGCTATTACCAGGCGGAAATAAGCTCTGGCAGAGAGAAAATTTATCATACAAAAAATCCCTGAATTTAATGACCCGAAGCGGCAAATAAGTGATTGGTTTTTCTATTGATTCTGATTAACAAAAAGCGTTATTCGCCGTTAATAAACGTAAATTTTTTGCTTTAACTTCCCTGGACGGTTAAACATAACTCAGAGCATTTATTAATATATGCAGTTTCTAATGAACAAGCTTTCTGCAAACCATATCTCTCCATTAAATCGTATTTAGTTATGAGCAACACCACACAACGAAACAGATTGCTGCGTATTTCCACCGCCCTGGAAGAAGATTTCCTTTTGATTAATCGTTTGTCGGGAACGGAAGAATTATCTTCTCTTTTCCGCTTCGAAGTCGAGCTTCTTCACGCGGAAGAGGAAGCAGGCTATGAGCCGACGGCAATTAACGCCGAATATCTTCTCGGTCAAGCCGTTGCCGTCGAAATTAACCAGCGCGACGGCACGAGGCGCTGGTTAAACGGAATAATCAATCATTTTTCGCAAGGTCATCGCGATGTCCGGTTTTCTTATTATAGTGCGACTATCGTTCCAGGTGTTTGGCTTCTAACCCGGATAAATCAAAGTCGAATTTTTCAGCACAAAAGCGTTCCCGAAATTTTGAAAGAAGTTTTTAAAAATTTCGATGTTTCTTACGAGCTGGAAAGCAGCTTCAAACCGCGCAATTACTGCGTTCAATACCGGGAAACGGATTTTGATTTTGCTTCGCGCCTGATGGAAGAAGAAGGAATTTATTATTTTTTTGAACATACGGAAAGCGCAAACAGAATGATAATCGCCGATACGCCGCAATCGCATCCTTTTTGCCCGTCAAAAAGCGATATTCCTTTCGCGCTCGGCATATTGGAAAAGGAGGATTTCATCACTTCTATCGGAAAGTGGCAAAACGATTATCGCCTGCAATCGGGGTCGGTCGCCTTTCGGGATTATAATTTTCAGGTTCCCTCAAACAAACTCGATGCCAGACAGATAAGTTTTTTTAAAGCAGCGAATAACGACAAACTGGAAGTTTATGATTTTCCGGGCGGTTACGCGAGAAAATTCGATAACATTACCCGCATCGGCGACGAACGCCCCGACGTGCATAATATTTTTGACGAAAAGCAGCGCCGGGCGGATATAGCGATGCAGTCGCTGGATTCTCAATATCGTGTGATTACGGGCAATTCCGACTGCGGCGCAGTGACCAGCGGACATCGTTTCAAATTTTTCAATCATCCGAGCGCCGCGCAAAACGGGCAGTATATTGTCACTTCGGTAAGGCACGAAGCGGAACAAAATCCGACATATGTAACCGATGATAAAATTGAGCAGCCATATACAAATAGTTTCAAATGCATTTCATACGGAGCGGGCAAACCGCCGTTTCGCCCCGCGCGAAAAACTCCGAAACCGGTTGTGCAGGGCAGCCAGACGGCGTTCGTCATCGGTCCTGTCGGCGAAGAAATTTTAACGGACAAATTCGGGCGCGTTAAAGTTCAATTTCATTGGGACAGAAAAGTGCGAACGGATGCCGACTCCTGTTGGATTCGCGTGGCGCAGGCTTGGGCGGGAAACCGTTGGGGAATGATGTTTATTCCCCGCATCGGCATGGAAGTTATAGTCGAATTTCTGGAAGGCGATCCGGATCAGCCGATTATCACCGGCTGCGTTTACAATTCGGAGACAATGCCGCCGTATAATTTGCCCAACGAAAAAACGAAAACGACGATAAAATCCAATTCGTCAAAAGGCGGAAAAGGCTTTAATGAAATTCGTTTCGAGGACAAAAAAGGCGGCGAGCAGCTCTTCATCCACGCCGAGCGCAATGAAGATATCCGCGTCAGGAACGATCTCATCGAATGGGTCGGGCGCGATACTCACCTCATCGTCAAACACGATCAAATCGAATGCATAGATGAAGAGCAGCACCTGACGGTCGGCGGCGATAAAAGCGAGAAAGTCGGCGGCACCGTCTCGCTCACCGCCGGGGCAGACATACAGGAGAAGGCGGGAGCGAAATACGCTCTTCAGGCGGGCAGTGAAATTCATCTGATCGCCGGTATGAATCTCGTGCTTGAGTCAGGCGCGACGATCACGATTAAAGCCGGCGGCGGGTTCATCACCATCGGACCCGAGGGCGTCGCTATCACGGGCGTAAAGGTAAAAATAAACAGCGGCGGCGTGCCGGGCAACGGCGCGGGAGCATCGCCCGAGCTGCCCAAACAGCCGCTTGAAGCGGATAAGGCTCATCCCGGCAACATATCGCTTGTGCCGCCCAAAGCGACAGAGTATGGCACCCAAGCGAGGACGCTCAAACTCGCCGCGCGCAAAGGCTTCCCGTTCTGTGAGGTATGCCAATAATTTGCAGCAGCCGATATGACTCGTTAAACTCGTGAAGAATTTTATTGAACAAATCAGCCCTCACCTCTTCGCCGATAAGCGCGCGAATGTTTACGCCGTGCTGGACGGCGCGATGATTCCCGATCTGCTGCCGAAATTATATGAGCATCAACCCGAATACGAATGTCTCTATCGCGGCGAACTCGCGCCGGACATCGCGGAGGTCGCGCCTTATCTAGTGCAAATTGAATCGGGAAGCCACTTCACGAACTGGGTTCTCGAACACGGATGGGGAAAGAACTGGGGCATCTTCGCAACGAGCGCAGCGGACCTTCGCCGGATGCGCCGCCACTTCCGCACATTCCTCATCGTACACGATGAAAAAGGCGCGCCGCTCTACTTTCGCTATTACGATCCGCGCGTGCTGAGAGTGTTTTTGCCGACATGCAACGCCGAAGAGCTAAGGAAGATGTTCGGCTCGGTTATTTCTTATGTTCTTGAAGACGAAGATTCAAACACAGCATTGAGATTTCGTATCGAGTCGAATTCTTTGCGACAGGAGAAGGCGCAGCTTGTATAAAGTTAGAAAGTGTCTGTATATGAAAGGGAGAGTTTCCGGTCTTTGTGTGCCGAGCCTTTACAGGCATATGGGTTAGAGGAGTCGCTATGAGTTTAGGAAAGAATGTTGTTGTTCATGGAGCTACCCTCAAATGCTCTCAAAGCGAAACACTGTCGTTCCTGAGAGCAAAAGACTTTCAAATGGAGATAGATGGAAAATACGTCGCAACGGTTGATGATCACAAGCCGGCAGATAACATTCTTCCTTTTGGCATCTGCAAACATCCGAAATGGCTGAACAAACCGTGCAAACCAGTTACATTGACACCTTGGAAACCCGGAGAAACAACTGTTGAATTTG
>DATHBC010000942.1:0-1778 GCA_035296345.1 Pyrinomonadaceae bacterium
TGCCGTGCGCACGGTCGATATTTTGTATCGCTATTTTCCGGAGCGCGCGGGCGACGAGGAAAAACAGTTTGACGAATTGATGGGAATCGCCAACCGCACCGATTACGATTTGCGCGTGCATTCCAAAAAACCGGAAGACGCCGAAGGCAAACGCCTGAATCCCGATTCGACCGACGATTTATCGTATTTCGACGACCAGGCGAAACAGCGTTTTTACCCGTATGTCATCGAGCCGGCGGCTGGCGTCAATCGCACGCTGCTCGCCGTTTTGATGGACGCCTACACGGAAAAAACGAACGACAAGGGCGAAACTCGCGTGATTTTAAAACTAAAGCCCGAGCTGTCGCCGATAAAGGTCGCTGTTTTGCCGCTGGCGAAAAACAAACCGGAAATCGTCGCGCTGGCGAAAAATTTGAAACGAGAGCTTCTGCCCGCGATGCGCACGGTTTACGACGACACGGGCGGCATCGGCAAGCTTTACGCGCGGCAGGACGAAATCGGCACGCCTTTCTGCGTCACGGTCGACCACGAATCGCTGGAAGACGACGCCGTCACCGTCAGAGACAGAGATACCTGGGAACAGGAGCGAATCAAGGTTTCGGAACTGAAAAAATATCTGCAAGAGCGTTTGTCCGGTTCGTTCTCTAATTGAGAGGTTAAAACAATGAATCGAAAGCGGATTACAAAGGGAGTTTTCGTTTTGCTGCTGGCTGCGCTCGCGGCATTTCCGGTTCCGGCTCAGCAAACGAAAGAGCCTTATGCGGAAGCCTCGCAGCGCGCCGCGGCGGCGATGAATCGCGGAGATTACGGCGCGGCGGTCGAATTGTATACGGAAGCCATTAACCTTTTTCCGAAAATTGACGCTTATACGCCTAAAAATAAAAAACTGAAGCTGTCCGGCGGCGAGACGCTGGAAACTCCTTACACCGGTTTGGAATCGCTTTATTGGAGCCGCGCCCGGGCATATTTGATGAAACGCAATCTTAACGAAGCGGAAATCGATTATGCGAGCGCGATGACCGTCCTCAAATATGAAATCGCCAAAAATATCGACAAAGCGAAAAGCCTGCGCCGCAATGCCGATATAAAAAAAGAAAGAGAAAACGGTCGCTCCGACATCTATAACAGCAGCCTCGCGCGGGCGGCTTTCGATTTCAGCCACGCGCTGCAAGCGTGCGACAAAGCCAAATATCTCAATCAAAAAAGACAAAAATTTTATTGGGAATTAAAAATTCCGCTCGCGCCCGCAGAGAAAAATATCAAAGGCTTCGACGAGATTCTTAAATATCAGGAAGAAGCGTATTTCGGCAAGGCGGAAGCTCAGGCGACATTAATGATTGAGGTCGAAAACAGGGCGTACGCTTTCTGGGCGCTGAAATCTGCGGACGAGCTTATCGCGGCATTTCCCGATAATGTCGAAGCTTATCGCCTGCGCGCCAGAGTCAACCGGCACTGGGGCAGAGAAGCGGCGGCATTGGCTGATGAACAAAAAGCCGGAGAATTGAGCGCGCCAAAATAGCCTGGCGCGAGAAACCGGATTTTCCGCCTTTCTTTTCCGATATGTCTTGCGCAGAGATTCGTCTCACGCGAGATTTTTTTTGTTAAGATTAAATATAAGTGAATAAAAAAGTTATAAAACTTGCGGAAATTGTCAGAGCCGCCGGCGGGCACGCGATGCTGGTCGGCGGCTGCGTGCGCGACGAGCTGATGGGCGCCGAGCCGAAGGATTTCGATGTCGAAGTTTACGGTATTGCCCCCTCGCGTCTGAGAGAAATTCT
>DATHBC010000943.1:0-10694 GCA_035296345.1 Pyrinomonadaceae bacterium
CGAATTGCGCGAAAAATTGAAGAAATTCAGAGAGAATCAGACACAGGGCGTGCTCGAATCCGAGTTAACCTGAACGAAATCAGATAAAAAACGTCTTTGACCGCGTTTTTCGTTGTATAATTCACCTTTCAAAAACTCTGATAGAAAATTATGAAATACTTATTTTGCGCTTTGCTTTTAACCTTCGCTTTAGCGTCCGGTTTATTTGCTCAATCCGATTGGCATACGTATCCGGTTCGCTCAATCGCCGAAATTATCGCCTTGCATCCGCCCGAAGCGACGGAAAGCGCCGACATTATTATTTCGGCGCAGCCGTTTCCGTCAAAAACCACGGCGACTTATACGGGAAAACGCCGCCCGGTCGGCGAACACACGAAAAATTTCATCGGTTTGTGGGTGGAAACCAGAGGCGTTCCGAAGGAAAATGCTCAGCAGCTGGTCGAGGAATTTTTATTCAGGGAAAAAGATAAAGAATATTGGATACCGGTTCTTAAAAAGGTCGCTCCGGTTTTTGTCGGCGAGCTGAAAGAAGGCGACGAAGTTGTTATTTATTACTTTTTTCTGGGCGGCTACAATCCGAAAAAGCTGCGCGAAAAAAGCACTCTGAAAGATAAATCGACGACGCCGGTCGAAGATAAAATCGAGTGGGTTTTCGCCGTCGAAGCGTTTGAGAAAAGCGCGTACAGGAGGCAGCCGCTCGTCGCCGCGATAGATAAAAATCTCGAAAAATCAAGCGGTAAAATTGATTTTCTGATCGATTCGCGCCAGGTAAAATCAAAATCCAAAGTGACTTACACGGGCGAAATCAGGGCGGTCAGCGACAGGAAAAGGTTATTTTTAGAGCGCTGGCTGGAAAAAATCGACGCGCCCGCGCCGGTCGTCGAGCTTTTCCTACAGGAAGCGCGCTTTCGCGACGGCGATAAAGATTACTGGCTGCCGGTTCGGAAATCAATTCTCGACGAGATGAAACGCCGGTATCAAAAAGGCGACGGCGTCGAAATTCATACGATTCTCGCCGGCGCAATCCCGCAGGCGGACGCCTTCGACTGGATATTTATCGTCGGCGAATTTACGCGCTGATTATGACAATTTTTTGCAGGCGAAAGTTTTGGAGATAAATTAAAATCTCGCCCGCGGGCTTTTACGTTTAAACGCGTGTCCAAAATAATTCTTCCAAATTCAACCATCGGCGTTTTCGGCAGCGGTCAGCTCGGGCGCATGTTCGCCATCGAAGCGCGCAAGATGGGTTATCGCGTCCACACGTTTTCGCCCGACAGCGACACGCCGACCGGGCAGGTCGCCGATTTTGAAACCTCAGCCGATTATGAAGATTTGGACGCCGTGAAGGAATTTGCGCGAAAGGTTGACGTCGTGACGTTCGAGTTTGAAAACGTGCCTTTCGAGACGGTCGAAACGGCTTCGCGGTTCGTCGAGGTTTTTCCGCGCGGAATCGTTTTGCACACGACGCAGAATCGCCTGCGGGAAAAAACGTTTCTCTCGCGGAACGGTTTTCCCGTGACGCCTTTCCGCCACGTCAAAACGCCGGAAGATTTAAAAAGCGCCGCGCGCGAAATCGGCTTGCCCGCCGTTCTGAAAACCGCCGGTTTCGGTTACGACGGCAAAGGTCAGACGAAAATCGAAGTTTTCGGAGAAATCGAAAACGCTCTCGCCGGACTGGAAAATCAGGAAGCCGTGCTGGAAGCTTTCGTCCGGTTTGAAAAGGAAATCTCGGTCGTCTGCGCGCGCGACCGGGCGGGCAATTTCGCGCATTACGGCGTCGTCGAAAACGAACACGCGAATCATATTTTAGACGTTTCCTTCGCGCCCGCCCTCGTCACCGAAAAAATTTATAAAGAAGCCGTAGAGATTGCGCGAGAGGTCGCCGAAACCTTCGATTACGTCGGAACTTTGTGCGTCGAATTCTTTCTGACGAAAGACGAAAAACTGCTTATCAACGAGCTTGCGCCGCGCCCGCACAATTCCGGTCACCTGACTTTCGACGCCTGCGCCGCTTCGCAGTTCGAGCAGCAGCTGCGCGCCGTCTGCGGCTTGCCGCTCGGCTCGACCGAATTTTATAAACCGGCGGCGATGGCAAACCTGCTCGGCGACGTCTGGCACGAGGCGGCGGGCGAGCCGGACTGGGAGAACGCTTTAAAGTTTCCGGATTTAAAGCTGCATCTTTACGGCAAAGCCGAAGCCCGCAGCGGGCGCAAAATGGGACACCTGACGGCGCTGGCGGCGACGGCGTGGGAAGCGGTCGGGACGGTCAGAAAGGCGAGAGAGAAATTAGCCGCAAATAAACACGAAACAGCGCGCACAAAAACAGATTAGCTGCACAGAGCGCAGAGATAAAAGAGAAACTAACCGCAGATTTACACGAGATTTATACGAGATTAAAAGTAGGCTTCGCGGCTTGATAGACAGGATGAACAGGATAATTTAAAACTGAAAAATTGAGCTTTATTTTATATCCTGTCTATCCTGTCCATCCTGTTAAAAATCCGCGTTTATCCGTGTAAATCTGTGGTTAATTTCTCTCTGCCTGCTCTGTGCCCTCTGCGGCTGATTTTCGTTCGTGTCTGCTGCCGGTTAATCTTTAGTTTTCAGACGGCAGCGTTATTATTTCCAGATTTTCATTGAAAAAAGCGGTGACTTTCGACCAGACGTCTTTTGCCGCCGCCTCGTCGTAAACTTCCGGGCGCGTGTCGTTGAAAAAAGCGTGGTCGGCGTCGTATTTCAGCGATTTGACGGGCAGAAAGTTTTCTTCCGCGATGCGTTCCATCTCGCCGACTTTTTCAGGATTAATCCACTGGTCTTTCGTTCCCGAAACAAAAATAACGGGGCATTTCAAATCTTTTAAAGTAAATTCGTCCGGGATGTCGCCGTAGAACGGAGCCGCCGCGCCGATGCCTTCCAGCTCGCAGGCGGCGCGCAGGGCGAAAGTGCCGCCCATACAAAAACCCGTGATGCCGAATTTTTCGAAGCCGTAATCGTCCCGCGCTTTATCCATCGCCATCTGAATCGTATTCAAGCCGTCCTCGACGTCGAGATTCTGCATCAGGCGTCCGGCTTCTTCCTTATCCGTCGTCACTTTTCCGCGATAAAGGTCGGGCGCGATAGCCGTGAAGCCTTCCGCCGCGTAGCGATTGGCGATGTCCCTGATGTGGTCGTTCAAGCCCCACCACTCGTGAATTAAAATAACGGCTTTTCCGTTTCCGACCGTGCTTCCGCCGTCTTCGCCAGGCTGCGCCACGTAAGCGGTCGAAGCCCCGTTGGCGGTATTAAATTGCAAAGTTTCCGATTTCATAGTTCCCTCCTGAAAAATTTGCTTTAATTATAAACGCGCCGGACGAAAGACGCGAAATTTCGTTCGCGAAAACTTTTCCGGCGGTCGATTAAGTGTTATAAAAATTCTGCCGGACTTTAAAATCTATGTGGAAAAAAATTTTAGCTTTTCAATTGGTAATACTATTGCTGTGCCCGTCTGCGGGCTTCGCGCAGGCGAAACGGAAAATTTCTCTGTTGCTCGTAAACGGGAAAATTTTTACGGCTGATGCGCAATTTTCCGTCTTTGAGGCGGTCGCCGTCGACGGCGAAAAAATCGTCGCGGTCGGGAACGCGAGTGATTTAAAATCCAGGTACGAGGCGGCGCGGACGATTGATTTGCAGGGAAAACTGGTCACGCCGGGATTTAACGACGCGCACGTGCATTTCCTGCGCGGCGCGCTCGCGCTTTTGAACGTCAACCTGCTCGACGCGAAATCGCTCGAAGAAGCAAAGTCGCGCGTGGCGGCGAAAGTCAGGCAAGTAAAGCCGGGCGAATGGATTTCCGGGCGCGGCTGGGACCACACGGTCTGGAAACAAAATTTTCCGTCCCGAAAAGATTTAGACCAAATCGCGCCGAACAATCCGGTGTATCTCGTCCGCGTCGACGGTCACGTCGCCTGGGTAAATTCGGCGGCTTTAAAGCTGGCGGGAATCGACCGCAACACGCCGAACCCGGCGGGCGGCGAGATTGAAAAGGACGCGCAGGGCGAACCGACCGGAATTTTGAAGGAAACCGCGCAGGGCTCGGTCGCCCGCCTGATTCCGCAGCCCGACGAGCCGACGCTTTTTCGCGGGCTGGAATCGGCGCTCGATATGGCGCGGCGATACGGAATTACCTCGGTGCAGGACAATTCCGGTTATGAAACGACGAAGCTGTATCGAGCGTTTTTGCGGCAGGATAAATTGACGGTGCGCGTTTCGGAATGGCAGGATTTTGAAGATTCGGTTGAAAAACTGAAAGCGCAGCGCAGTGAGTTCGCCTCGTTTAAAGACAATCCGTCGCGCCTGAAACTCGGCGCTTTGAAAGGTTATGTGGACGGAACTTTAGGCTCACGCACGGCGGCGATGCTCGCGCCTTTTTCCGACGACGCGGGCAATTCCGGCATTCCGCGCCGCGCCGAGGAAGAATTGACAAGGATGATTGTCGAGCGCAACCGGGAAGGTTTTCAGATTGCGCTACACGCCATCGGCGACCGGGCAAACCGGATGGCTCTGGATGGTTTTGAAGTAGCCAGATTCGGTGCAGGAAGGGCGCAGCGATATGCCTTTCAGGAGTATTTGGAAGAAGTAGATAAATCTAAAGGGCGAAAGGAAGACGACCCGCGAAATATAGCGCCAACGGTGGGCAAAGA
Source organism: Pyrinomonadaceae bacterium (assembly GCA_035296345.1). Taxonomy (GTDB): domain Bacteria; phylum Acidobacteriota; class Blastocatellia; order Pyrinomonadales; family Pyrinomonadaceae; genus JALZHR01. The sequence goes on from DATHBC010000943.1 coordinate 4,680, forward strand.
CCAGACGATAGAGGTGACGGGCGGCAAAATCCAAGCGCCGACAGGACTGTTTACGGTTTACGATGGTTTGGGCTTGAGAAGAGCCGAATTTACTTTCGGCGCAAAGTCAGGACACGGCATTCCATCACAAAACTCCGTTAATCCTTTGCGGCATCGCGTCGAGCACGCTCAGGTCGTCAATCCGTCCGATTTCAAGCGTTTCGCCGAACTCGGCATCATCGCTTCGATGCAGCCTTCGCACGCGATTTCCGATAAACGCTGGGCGGAATCGCGCTTGGGCGAATACCGCGTGCTGGGCGCGTACGCGTGGCATTTTATGCAGTCTTACAATGTTCACGTGCCGTTCGGGACGGATTTTCCGGTCGAGCCGATAAATCCCTACAACACGCTCTACGCCGCCGTTTCGCGGCAGGACGCGGACGGCGACCCGCTCGGCGGCTGGCAGCCGCAGGAACGCCTGACGATGGCGCGGGCGATTCGCTGCCACACTTACGAATCGGCTTACGCCGAGTTTTCCGAAAGGGAAAAAGGTGAAATCAAGCCGGGAATGCTGGCTGATTTGGTCGTCCACTCCAAAGATTTGCTGACAATCGAGCCGAAAGAGATTTTAACGACCGAAGCCGTTTTGACCGTTTTCAACGGGCGCGTGATTTACGAAAAGAAATAGGAATTACCGACGGAAAATGGAAAACGGAAAATAAAATCACTCTTAAATTTTCCGTTTTCCGTTTTCCGTTTTCCGTTACTCAGGCTACCGTGCCGCCGCAGCTTGAGCCGGCGCCCGCCGTGCAGCCGAAACAGTGCGCCGCCGTGCGGATTTCGCGCTTCGCTAAGATTTCCGGCGTAAAATCGAAAATCGTCTGCGGCAGACGCTCGTCAATGCCTATTTCCAGCATTTGATTAAAATCGCAGTCGTACAGAAAGCCGCGCCAGTCGACGCTCAGCGTGTTGCGGCACATCAACCCGGCGACGGTCGCCGGATTGAAAGCGTTAACGAGCTTCGTCATATAGCTTTCCTCGTTTTTCGAGCGGCGCAGCCAATCCAGAAAGCGCGCAATCGGCATATTCGTAATCGTGTAAAGATGGTTGAAATGCAGATTGTAGCGGTTTTTCAGCTCGCGCTTGAAATCGCTTTCGATTGCCTCCTGCGCGGGCGGCAAAAATGCGCCCGTCGGATTATAAACCAGGTTCAGCAATAAACCGCTGCCCTCGATGCCGTAGCCGAAATCGTTCAGGCGCTTTATCGCTTCGACGCTTTTTTCAAACACGCCCGCGCCGCGCTGCGCGTTTGTCTGCTGCGCCAGAAAATAAGGCAGGCTGGAAACGACCTCGACTTCGTTTTCCGAAAAAAATCCGGGCAAGTCCGCCTGATGCGGCTCGAACATGACGGTCAGATTGTGCCTGACCATGACGCGCGCGCCGGTTTTCCGGGCTTCGGCGACCAGATAGCGAAACGACGGATTAAGCTCGGGCGCGCCGCCCGTTATATCGAGCGTCGGGATTTTAAAGCTGCGCAGGACGTTCAGGCAGGCTTCGACCGTCGCCGCCGCCATAATTTCCGTGCGTTTCGGACCGGCATCGACATGACAATGTTTGCAGGCTTGATTGCAGAGCTTTCCGACGTTGATTTGCAGGATTTCAACGCCGGTCGAGCGCAGTTCTAAACTGTGCGCGCCGAGTTTATCGTCAAAACCGACGGACGATTGCGGCAGCGCGGGCTTGCCGCGGCGGGTGATTTGGACTGCTGGTTGCATTAAAATTTAATTTGGTTGTTTCTCTATTTCAAAATCTGCGCCCAATTCATATTCAAGACGTTTCTGAAGAAAAAATTCAGTTGCTTCTTTTGCATCCGTGAAAATCCTTTCAAAGTCGAACACGTGTCTCGTTGTTTCCGGGTCATATTTTTTGTGACTTACAGCGAAAGTTAAATCATCAAGCTGGCGAATACAAAGTATTTTGCCGTAAAAATCAACGCTATATCCGATATTACTTTCCAGCAGCGTGACAATTGCTTGAGATATTTTTTCGTCATTATGAAATGTCATAATCTCATTTGAATTTCTATGTGTGTAACGTCACATCGAGATTTTGTCGTGCGCGTTGTGCGATTGGATGCCGTGAATCAGGCTCGCGCCGCCGCGGATTGCCGAAGCCAGGTGAATCGCTTCGGTCATCTGCTCCATATTCGAGCCGTTTTCGAGCGACGACTGCGTAAAGGCTTCGATGCAGTACGGGCATTGCACCGTCACGGCGACCGCCAGACCAATCAGGGCTTTTTCGCGCTTCGAGAGCGCGCCGTCCGCCTGGCAAGCCTGATACCAAGCCATAAATTTTTCAAAAAGCTCGGGCTTCGTTTTCCCGATTTCACCGAATCGCGCCAAATCTTCTTCGTTGTAATAGTGCATATTTATCGCTTTCAGTTTGTTTTTTCAATTTCAAATTTCGCTGAAAATTTTTCTACTCTTCGCCGATTTCGCCAATCACGGATTGAAACTCAAGCGCCGCGCGCTCGTATTCGTCCATCAACGCGCCGATTGCGCCCGCGCGAAAAACTTTTTTCATCAATTTTTCTTAAACCCGGCGAAAGTTATAAAATTTCTGTCGGAAACGAAACCAATGAAACGCGCAATTATTATTATGGCGAAAGCGCCGATAGCCGGAACGGTCAAAACCAGACTGGAGCCGCACCTTTCCGCCGAGCGCTGCGCGCGGCTCGCCGAGTGTTTTCTGCGCGATACGATAAACAAAGCGAAATCGTTGAAAATTCAATTAATTTTAGCATATTCGCCCGCCGCTGAAATAGATTATTTTCGGCAAATAGCGGGCGAAAACACGCAGCTCGTCGAGCAGAAAGGCGACAATCTGGGCGAAAAAATGTTTTCCGCTTTCGAGTTCGCTCTCGCGCGAGATACGGATGCAGCGGTCATGATCGGGACGGACAGCCCGACCTTTCCCGTCGATTTTATCGAACGGGCTTTCGAGCTTCTGGAAACCGGCTCGGAAGCGGCGCTGGGAAAAACCGGAGACGGCGGATTTTACCTGCTTGGCTTGCGCCGGCTGGACGCGGGAATTTTTCGGCGGGTCGAATGGAGCTCGGCAAAAACTTTCACGCAGGTGCGCGAGAATATTATGAATCTGAACTGGCGTCTGCGCGAGGTTTCGGGCTGGTACGACATCGACGAGGCGAAGGATTTAGAGCAGCTCGAAAACGAATTTCTGGATGACGAAAACGCCCGGAAACGCGCGCCCGAAACCTTTGAATGGATAACGCAGAATATAGATAAGCGGCGTTAAACGATTTGTTCCCGATAAACTTTTTCGGTCTCGTCAATCATCCGCTCCAGTGAAAAGTTTACGGCGGCAAAATCCCGCGCCTGCCCGCCGAGCCTTGCCCGCAGGTTTTCATCCGTTAAAAGCCGGTCGATTGCCGCGGCTAAAGCGACCGGCTGCTGAACGGGCACGAGCAGGGCGGTTTCGCCGTCGCGCAGGATTTCTTTTGCGCCTTCGGTTTCGGCGGCGGCAATCGCCGTTCCACTCGCCATCGCTTCCAGAATAGCCAGACCGAAGCTTTCCGAATGTGAAGGAGAAACGAAAACGTCGAGCGCCTGAAGCAGCGGCGCGGTTTCCTCGACCCAGTTGAGCCACAAAAAACGATTTTCGAGGTTGAAAATTTTGACCAGCCGTTTGAGCTCGTTTCTGAAACTCTGATTGGCGGAATTATCCTTGCCGACGATGATGAAATGCGCCTGCGGGAATTTTTCGGCGATGATTTTCGCCGCCAGGACGAAATCGCGCTGACCTTTTAAAAGCTTCAGCTCGCCGACGACGCCGATTAAAGCTGCGTCGCAGGGAATATTGTGCTCGGAACGAAATTCGCGGCGCAGCTTTTCGCCGTAGCCCGCGCCAGCCCGTTTTTCGATTTCGATTCCGTTCGGCACGACCCGGATTTTTTCTTTCGGGAAAATCGTTTCCAGACTTTCCGCCGCCGCGCCGGAGACGGCGATTACTTTCGAGACGTTTTTCAGGGCGAATTTGTGAAAAGGTTTCATCGGAAAAAGAACGTGCCGCGTTAAAACGAGCCTCGGCGTTTTGGCGATGCGGCAGGCGAGGCTCGCCGGAATGTAATCGCGCGCGACGTGCGCGTGAATGATTTGGATGTCGTTTTCGCGGACGAACTCGGCGATGCGCTGAGCACTGAAAACGCCGAAAGAATTGCGAATCGAAACGTGCAGGAAATTTTCCGGCGCGAGAAAATCGAATCTTTCCTGCCACTTGTTCGTCGGGCGCAGGGCGACCAACACTTCGTGACCGCGCCGCTTTAGTCCGCGACACAAATCGACCAGATGCTTTTCGCCGCCGCCGAAATTTCTTGCCGATGAGATTTGCAGAACGCGCATAAATTAGTTTGAAAATAATCCATATAAATCGAAAATCGCAACTCGGCAGCATCGGAAATCGAAAATAAAAAACGGCGCGCTTCTCAAAAAAGAAACGCGCCGCGAAGGTTTTTCCCCTATTGGTGAGGAAAAACTAAAACTGAAAACGTGCCGCAAACTGAATCTGGCGTTCACGATAATTCGTGCTGTCGGTCGTCGTTATCGACTCGAAGTTCGGATTGACGCACAAAACCGTATTCGCCGCCGTCGAAAGCGGGCAGCTGCCGTTGAGCGGGATTCCGCTGGTCGGGCTTTGCTGGTAAAGTCCGGTCGTCACGCCAAAGATGTGCGTGCGGTTAAACACGTTGAAACCTTCAGCCAGAAGCTCTAAATTATAACGCTCGGTAAATCTGAAGCGTTTTGACAGACGCAGGTCGAGATTGGAAATATCCGGCAGCCGATAAGAGTTGCGCGGCAGCAGCGGAAATCTCGTGTCGCCGTTCGTTCCGTTCAGGCTCGTGCTTCCGCCGGTGGTCGAAAGCACGTTCGGGTCGAAGGGACGCCCCGAATAGAACGTGTAAATCGGCGCAATTGACCAGCCGTTCAGCAGGTAATTGTAGAACGAGTTGGTGCTGCCGTTATACAGGTTCGGCGCCCAGACGGCGCTGATGACGAATTTATGACGCACGTCGAGGTTGCTTGTTCCTGCATCGTAGCTGCGATTAAACGGGTCAAGCGTGCTGTTGTTCTGCGTAAAGGTTGCAGAGTTTTGATTGGTATCGGTGACACGCGCCAGAGTATAGCTTGATTGAACCTGAAAACCGTTGGTAAAGCGGCGGTTAAACTGGAAAACCAATGCGTTATACTCGGATTTGACAGTGCTTTCAATCTGTGTGATAGCCTGCGTTCCGAAGGCGCGGGTGTAGCGTGGGAAGGTGAACGTCTGACCGCTGAACGGTCCGCCGACCAGCGTGTAATTGACTATGCTGCTCGGAACCGCATTAAAGTTGTAATCGATAAACGTCGGAAGATTTCTGCCGAGGCTGCCGATATAGGCAACCGACACGACCGTGTTTCTGAATAATTGGCGCTCCAATACCAGGTCATACTGGTTGATGAGCGGCGCCTGGAAGTTTCTTGAGAAAAACTGAATCGCTCCGGGCGGCGTCGTAGCGTTGTTTATTGCCGTTGCCGAAGGAACCGGAACGGTCGGGAAAACCGGCGGGTTTGCAGCCGTCACAGCCGTATTGACTTGAAACTGTCCGTTCGGGTTGCCCGTGTTCAGCAGTGCATTGTAAACGGTCGAATTGATAATGCGACCATAGTAGATGCCGTATCCGCCGCGCAGGCTGGTTTTTCCGTCGCCGGTTAAATCATAGGCGAAGCCGATACGCGGACCGAAATTGTTTTTATCGCTCGGCAAGGTCGAAGTCGCTTCGGCAAACGTTCGTCCGACGTTCGGAATAACCACATTGCTGTAAGCGGTCGAAGTGTTCGGATAAACTGCGTCGGGCAGTTTCTGGTATTCGTAGCGCAAGCCTAAATTAAGCGTCAGGCGCGGCGTGATGCGAAAATCATCCTGCGCGAAGAAGTTAAAGTCATAAGTCGAGAACTTGATTCCCGCATTTCCGAGACCCTG
>DATHBC010000944.1:0-3336 GCA_035296345.1 Pyrinomonadaceae bacterium
GAAAGGAATCAGCTTATTCCGCGACAAAAGCTCCAGATGCTTTTCCTGCAAGCTGCCGACGACGACTTTCCGCTCGTTTTCAATCTTCAAATTCTGATAATATTCCGCCAAGCCTTCGTTAAACCACGGCGGCACGTGCGATTTTCCGACGTTGTTATCGACCCAGAAATGCGTGTATTCGTGAAAAATCGTCTCAAAGGCTTGATTGGCGTCGCCCTCCATCGAAAGCGTGATGAAACTGGCGTCGTCAGCCGAGAGAAAATATCCTTCGACCGCTTTATCAATCTGCCCGTCTTTTTTGACCGGCTTATACGGGTTGTAGGAATTCGCGTCTTTGAAAACGACGACGGTCGTCGGAACGGGCGAATTAAAATTTACCTTATCGAAAATCTGCCGGAAAACTTCGCGAAATTCTTCGAGGCGCGCGCCCGCCGCCCGGATGTCTTTTTCACTGGCGTTGCCGATTAAATAAAAGTTTTTCGAGCGCACCGAGCGCCATTCGTCCTTTCCGTAAACGCTTGCGTTCAGGGAAAAAAGGACAAAGAAAAGCACCGCTGACGTGAAGAAAAATTTGCGCCCTATCATAAAATTATAAATATGTTTTGGCTGGAGATTAAAGAAAAATTTTGCCGCGTCCCGCAATGTATCTTTGACGATTTTCGCCCTCTTTGCGTTGCATCCTTGATATGTTTAAACTTATGTTTATGGAAAACCGGGCGGAAATTTATTTTATCGGCGCGATGATGATTTTAATCCTCGTCGTCTGCACGGTTGCCTGCGTCGCTTTTTTCAAAACATACAAAAAAGAGAAAGCCGAGCGCGAAAAACGAATCGAAAACCGGAAATCGAAAAGCGAAAATTAGATTATATATGCCGCATCCAGCCGTTTTAGACAAAAATCAAACCGTTTTAGTCGTCGTCGATATGCAGGAAGCGTTTCGCAAAGCCATCCCGGCGTTTGCCGAAATCTCCTCGCGCATCACGCAGATGATTCGCGGCTGCCGGATTCTCGGCGTGCCCGTCGTCGTCACCGAACAATATCCGAAAGGCTTGGGCAGAACGGCGGAAGAGATTATTTTTTCGCTGCCCGACGATTTCGAGTTCATCGAAAAAACCGCGTTCAGCTCGTGCGGCGCACTTGCTTTCACGGAAAAACTGGAAGCGGCGCAGGCTCGGCAAATTCTCGTCTGCGGCATCGAAACGCACATCTGCGTCAACCAGACCGCGCACGACCTGCTCGAAAAAGGTTATCAGGTTCACCTTCTGACCGACTGCGTCGGCTCGCGCTTCGAACACGACAAACTGGCGGCGATTCAGAAATTAACCATGAACGGCGCTTTTTCTTCAAGCGTCGAAATGTCTCTTTTCGAGTTGTTGCGCGATTCGAAACACGAGCAGTTTAAAGAAATTCAGCATTTAATTAAATAAACAGCTCGACCGAAACACCGAAAAACTCCGCCAGCTTTTTCGCCTGCGCCTTGCTGATTGAACGCTTGCCGTTGACGACCTCGGAAGTAATCCCGCTTGAGCCGAAAATGTGAACGATGTCTTTTTGTTTGTAACCTTTTTCCTGCATCAGGTATTTTAAAACTTCGTGCGGCGCAACATCGGGCATCGGATAATGCTCGTCTTCGTATTGTTCTATCAAAACCGCTAATAATTCAAGCAGTTTTTCTTCTTCAGGACTAAGCTCGTCTTCTTTGATTCCTTTCGTCATTAAACGGTCAACTTCTTTGGTCAGTCTTTCGAGTTCTTCGTCACTCGTAATGACCGAAGGCAAAGTCTGCATTAAAAGTTTCCCGTATTTTTGTTCGTCAACATTCGCAGTCATCTTCGTAAATTCTCTTGTCGTATTCGGCGTGTGTCAGAACAAACCTAATCAATACTTTTTTGCTCGGATAATATATTTTCGTAATTAACCGATATTTATTTCCGCCGATATTAAAAATCGTGCAAACGCCTGCTAAATCAGCATGCGAAAAATCTTTTCTGACATCAACTAAATTTGTCCAATCAGCTTTTTTAACGACTCCATACCAATTTAAAAGTGGCTCTTCTGCATTCGGATGTTTTTGCCAAAATTCTCCTAAACGACGCTTAGAAATTATTCGCATGTATATATCTCACACTAATAGATTTATAATTCGGCGTGTGCGTGAATCTAAGCGCAAAAACATTAATCAGTCTTAAAAGGATAAACTCTCTCAATTAGAGAGAAGTAATGAATTTATACTCTCATTTTGAGAAATTCCTGTCAATAAAAATCTCCTGCTTTGACCTAAAACAGCGCAGGATTTACCATTAAATTTTCGCTCAAAATATATGGATATTCTTTCGTCACTAAATCCGCAGCAGCGCGAAGCCGTGCAGGCGACCGAAGGCGCTTTATTGATTCTCGCGGGCGCGGGTTCGGGCAAAACGCGCGTCATCACGATTCGCATCGCTTATTTAATCGCGGAGAAAGGCGTTGCGCCGTACAACATTCTCGCCGTGACGTTTACGAACAAAGCCGCCGGTGAAATGCGCGAGCGCGTCGAAGCTCTGCTGAAAGGTCGCGGTTTGCAGTCCGCGCCGCTGATTTCCACTTTTCACAGTCTCTGCGTGCGGATTTTGCGGCAGGACATCGAACATCTTCAGGAAGGTTATTCGAAATCTTTCACGATTTACGACACGGACGATTCGATGAAAGTCATCAAGGCTTGCGTCAAGGACATCGGGCTGGACGACAAGCAGCTTCCGGCGCGGCAGGTGCAGTCAGCCGTCAGCGCGTCGAAAAATCGCGGCGAGGATTTTGAAGCTTACGCTTCGCGCATCGAATACACCGACGAGCGGCGGACGGCGATTGCCAGAGTTTTTAAGATGTATGAAGAGCGTCTGAACAACTCGAACGCGCTGGATTTCGACGATTTATTAATCAAGACCGTGCGGCTTTTGCGCAGCGTGCCGCAGGTGCGCGAAAAGTATAACGAGAAATTCAAATACATAATGGTGGACGAGTATCAGGACACGAACTCGCTGCAATTCGCGCTGATAAAATATCTGACCGAGAAACAGCAGAACATCTGCGTCGTCGGCGACGACGCGCAGTCGATTTACTCATTCAGGGGCGCGGACATCGCCAATATTTTATCTTTCGAGCAGGCTTACCCGAACGCGAAAGTCATTATGCTCGAACAGAATTATCGCTCGACGCAGACGATTCTCGACGTGGCGGACGCGATAATCAGCAACAACGAAGGGCGCAAGGAAAAGAAACTCTGGACGGACAATCCGTCGGGCGAAAAGATTTTTTATTACCAGGCGTTTGACGGCGACGGCGAAGCGCGTTTCGTCGCC
>DATHBC010000945.1:0-1597 GCA_035296345.1 Pyrinomonadaceae bacterium
AATTTGCCGTTTTCAGAAACGGTAACGAAACACGGCGCGCCGCCCAAACTTGCTTGTTTGTTCAAAAACGTCAAATTGCCGGTTCGACGATCAATCGCAAACGCGCTGACCGCGCCGCTTTTTTTGCCTTCGTATTCGGTCGTTTCGTTGACGGCGAAAAGGTATTTTCTGTCTTTATCAATCGTCAGAAACGACGGCTCGACGACGTTTCCGACGGTTTTATAAGGACTCAGCGCGCCGTTTCCGGCGTTGAATTTATAAACGTAAATCCCTTCGCTCCGGCTTTTGCCGGAAGTGTACGTGCCGATGTAAACGAGCATTTCTTTTGTTTTTTCGTTTTTTGAAGCTTGCGAAAGAGCCTGCCCCGCGAGCGAGAAAACCGTCGCCGCGCCGCCGACCGCCCGCAAAAATTCCCGCCTGTTGAAATCGTTTTTTTTACGCCGCATAAGTTTGATAAAAATCTGAAACCGCTTTCCCCGGATGAATCATTCTTTATTTAATTATTGCCTGCCGCAGCCATCGCAGCGTTGACTAATTTTCTGACGCCGGACACTATCGCAATTTCGAGCGCGGCTTTCGGCTTGGCGATTTCGTCGAGCGTTTTTAATCTCGCGTCGCGCCACGCGGCATTCTGCGTCTGCTTTTTATCCAGAGCGTCGAGCGCCTCGGCGGCTATCCGGTTTAAATTTTCAAAATCCGCCGCCAGTTGTCTGGCTTCGGCGAGCGCGGGCGAATTTTCCATAACTTTTGACAAGTCGGCTTCAGCCGCGCGCCAATCATTGAGCATCGAGCGGATTTTCGCCGCGTTTTCCGGCGCGTTTACGCCCGCAATCAGTTCGTCGACCGCTTTATTAAATTTTCTTGCGCCCGGCGCGTCGGCTTGCGCGGCGTCGATTAATCCGGTCAAAGGGCTGAGCATCGTCTGCGGGCGATTCCGGTAACGCCGATATTCCTTGACCGGCTCGATGACGGAAACCAGAGTTTGCAGCGCGTTGATGTCCTGATTTTTTGCCAGTCGGCGCAAAAGCATCGACTGGTTTTTGCGGTGCGTCAAGCCCAATTCTTCCAGTTGAAAATCAATGACGGCGAGCCGCCGGTACATGTCTTCGACCTGATTGACCTCGCGCGGCGACCAGAATCTCTCGGCGATGGCGGCGGTGCGCGACCAGATGCGCGAATCAATCGTTTCCGGCGAAACCCATTCGCTCCACATCGTCGCCTCGCCGCCTAAAATTCGTTTTTGTTCTTCCGCCGTGAGGGTCGTGTCGGCGGCAATCGGGTCGACCGCGTAATGCTGCGCGGCGGGCTGCATCAAATCGATGTAATAGCCGTTCGATAAAACGCCCTGATAGCCGCGCCGCGCCGCTTCGGCTAGAGCCTTCTGCCCGCGCCAGGAATGGATAACGACGTCTTTCGGCAAATCCGGCTGAAAGATTTCGTCCCAGCCCATCATCGTCTTGCCTTGTTTTTGCAGGAATTTCAGCAGGCGCTTGTTGAAATAAGTTTGCAGCTCGTGATTGTCCTTGATGCCTTTTTCCTTCATAAAGGCTTGAATTTTCGGGTTCGCCGTCCACTGTTTGCCTTCATTTTCGTCGCC
>DATHBC010000946.1:0-3306 GCA_035296345.1 Pyrinomonadaceae bacterium
CGAATGGCTTTTACTGTTTGCCACCCAGATATTGGCTCCGTCAGTTTCCATCATGGCGGGTTTCTTCCCGACTTTGTAGGTGGCTGAAACCGTCGTGCCGTCTACCGGAATTTTTTGCACCGTATTCGCAATTCTGTTTACCACCCAGATATGATCATCCTTAGCCAGAAGAAATCCGGGTCCTTTATTGACCCTGACAGTAGCGAGAACAGTTCCGTTATTCACGTCCATCTTCACCACGTCGTCCGAGGCGTAACGACTGACCCAGATATATCTCCCGTCGTAGGCTATTCCGAGCGGATTCCCGGTAATTTCATAAATACCTGCGATAGAACCCGTAGAACTGTTTAATTTTGTGACGGTATTTCCGAATTGACTGGCTATCCAAACGTATGCTCCATCAAAAACCGCGAACTCCGAACCCTTGCCGCCGGCAGTATAATCAGTAGTTTGCTCGCTGCTCGGCGCGACGGCTTGTTGAGAAAATACCTGCTCGACTGATATTGAGCAAATCTCTACCGTTAATAGAAGCGCAAAGAGCGCCGTTTTTAAAATTATGCTTTTCATTTTCCGCCTCCTTTTTTCGTGCCTTGTTTGGAGCTGTCTTTTTTTCTTTCCTTCCGGGCTAAATACTTCGCTCGAAGCGACTCATCCACCCAAAGCAGCGATTCGACTATTACTTCCGGGTCGCCTAAGCCGGGACAAGACCCCCAATACTGCATCGGCTCATTGCCGTACCGGACATTTCCCGTATGCTGAGTTTTATCCTTGTCCACGTTCGGGTCGGGATCTACAAATCCTTGTTTGCGCCTGATTAATTCAATATCTTCCGGTTTTCCGGTCAGAAATAACCAGCCCGGCTTCGCCTTCATCGCCCTGGCGTGAGCATTCAAAACTTCAACCGTGTCCTGCACGGGCTTTAAAGTAATGGAATACATAAAAACATCTTTGCCGACCATATCGCCGAGCATTTCCTGGGCTAACGCCAGATTGCGGCTGATGGTCGAACAAATCCCGTCGCAGGTCGCGTACATAAAGTTGATGGTCACGATTTTGTCTTTTATTAAATCATCGTAAAATCTTACTTTTTTTCCCTCGTGAGTAAGTAATTCGACGTTGGGAAAATGCAAATCGCGCAGCTTTTGCCGGGAAGCCAGGATTAGTTTTTTGACTTTTTCTTCATCGGACAGCGTATTTACGCTGCCGGTTCGGGTTTGAGCATTAGAATTTTGACTCAAGGCAAATCCTAAAGACATCGAGCCGAGTGCCGAGAGAAAGTTTCTTCTGTTTATCTTTGACATATTTTTTCCTCCGCCGTTATTAAGGCTTGGTCTTGGTATCGCCAACGTCGTCTATTTCAAAAAGAACCATCATGGCGTGATCCTCATGGAGAACATTGTGGCAGTGAATCACATATTTACCGATAAAATCACGAAAGCGGAAAAGAACGTGAATGGTTTCGTTTTCTCCAAGTCTGGCGACGTCCTTGCGTCCGAATTCAAAAGAATTGCTCGGGATGTTTACCCCGTTGCGTTTCAGCATTCTAAATTCCTCGAAATGGACGTGTATCGGGTGTTCCCAGCCGCCGGAGCCATTATGAAAAATCCATTTTTCCACCGTGTTTCTTTTAATCCGGAATCTGGGAGCAGCCGAACATAGTCCGGCAAACTGGTCGTTGACAGCCCACATCCCGTTCTTTCTCTCAAAATCAAAGGTTCGCGTGACCCGCGGCGTTAAGTTGGTCGGCGGCAAGGCATAGAACGACGGGTTGGTCGCCGGATTGACACTCGGGTCCGAAGGCGGAGCCGCTCCGATGTTGATTTTCATCAGATAGTTTCCCTGACCTGCGGGAAGCGTATCGCCCGTCGGTCCGCGCCCGTCTTCCTGCTCCATTCTGTTTTCGAGATAGACGGTGCTGATTCCCATCTGCTGGAGCGCTTTGAAATCGATAATGATGTCGTTTCTCTCCGCGACGCTGATGGCGATATGAGTCGTCTGTATCGGATTCGGCAGTAAATTCCCGTCCGAAGAAATAACATAAAACGGAATCTGCTGGTTAAGATTATTCGGATTAGTCAGGTACAGGTCATAAAATCTCGACGGACCCGAATTCAAAATGCGAAATCTGTATCTTCTTGCCTGAACGTCGAAAAACGGTTGAACCTTGCCGTTGACCAGAAACGTATCGCCTATGATTCCGTCAAAGCTCGACATGTCGAAGAAAAGCTGACCGGTATCGGGATCGATTAATTTGTCGGCGAGCATGACGGGAATATCGTAATCGGGAAAACTCGGCAGCTTGAATCCGGTATTTTCATTGCCCGTATCCTGCGAGTTGAAAAGCAAATAAAACCCGGCAAGCCCCTTGTAGACATTTTGCGCCGTAAAGTCGTGACGGTGGTCGTGAAACCACAGCGAGCCGAGTCTTTCGTTCGGGTCGCCGAGCGGCGGATGCGACGAAGCGAAGCCCGCCGCGATGTTCGGATAATGATGGTCATACCATTTACCCGTGCCGAAATAATCACAGGGATGCCCGTCGCTTTCCGACGGCGTATGCCCGTTATGCAGATGCGTCGAAACCGACGGAAGCCCGAAACCTCCCGGCGGCGGTCCGGAAGGAAGATTGTTATAGTTTCGCATCAAAACGCGGCGATTGTATTGGGCAACGATAGTCGGTCCCGGAGTTCTGCCGTCATAACCCCAAATATACTGCGCGTCCAGTTGGGGATGAATCGAAACAAAATTGGCTTGTTGATTGATTTTATAAAAATCCGTATTGGCGAAATCAAACGGATACTGGTGATTTCTCGTCCTGGCTTCTCCGGCTATGGTATTCGGAGCAATCGTCGGCGCCGGTCCCAGAGTCGGCGGCGGCAAGGCGGGATTTATATTCGGGGTTTCCTTGACCTTAATCGGCAAACCGCCGTTCATGGCGGTCGGCAGCGGTTCCATAAAAGGCGTCATCGATGGACTAAGCGACTGATGCAGCGGAACGCGATGCTTCGGGTCCGCCCATCTGGCGCTTAAACCTTTGACGGGAATGAGCATGCCGGCGCTGGTCAACAATCCCATCTTTATCATTTCCCGCCGGCTTAGCCGGGCGGCGATGATTTCTCTCCGGTTTTTAGTCGCCGCGGCAATTTCCTTTAAAGTTTTTTTGGAATGCTTTTCACTCATAGACACAATTCTCCTAAGGTTGTTACGAATCTGTTTCAAGTTAGATAAACCTGAAGATTAGACATAGTCCGGCTTTCGGACATTTAGCTGTGCGACATAGTCGCGAAATTAACGGTGCGTAAGAAAATC
>DATHBC010000947.1:0-2259 GCA_035296345.1 Pyrinomonadaceae bacterium
TTACTGCTCACTGCTCACCGCTCACTGCTTACTTCCATTTCCATTGCCGTTCCCGTTTCCGTTGTTGTTGATGCTGACGTCAATCGCGTTGCGGTGCGAAATCGCCATCAGCATTCCGAGCATGACGAAACTGGTAATCAGGCTAAAGCCGCCGTGGCTGACAAACGGCAGAGTGATTCCGGTCATCGGCAGCGCGCGCGTGATGCCGCCCATATTGACGAGCGCCTGAAAACCGATAAAAGCCGTCAGACCGGCGGCGCACAATTTGCTGAACATATCGCGCGCGTCCAGAGCGGTGCGCACGCCCGCGCTGACCAGCGTCAACAGCGCAAAGATTATCAACAAACCGCCGAAAAGTCCAAGTTCCTCGCCGAGCGCGGCGTAGATGTAATCGGAATCGGCGACCGGAATCAGCTCGACGTAACCGAGCCCCAGACCGCGTCCCGTGACGCCGCCCGAAGAAATGCCGAAGGTCGCGCGCGAAGCCTGCAGCGCATCGTCGCCGAACCACGCTTCCTCGTTCATAGCGTGCAGTCGCTCTCTGATTTCGCGCACGTCCTGCTCTTCCGCCTGATTGCGCTCGATTTCGGTTTTGTCCGGCGGAATTTCTTCGGTCGCCGCCTCGCTTTTTGTCAGCTCGTACATCAAAGCGAGGTCTTCGGCGGCGACGCGTTTCAGTTCCGCGCGAATTTCCGAGGCGCGCGCTTTCGCTTTGGCGTCGGCGTTTTTGTTGTTTTCGATTTTGCTTAACTCGTCGTAAAGCGGTTCGGTGTCGGGTTTGCGTTCCATCAATTCGGCGCGATACTGTTTCCAGTAAAACTCCGCCAAATCGCCTTTCCAGAAAGGCGTGTCGGGCGAGGGCGGCGTCAGCGCGTCAAACCAGAGATGAAAACGCTGGTGAATGCGCGGCGGCAGAATCGTTTTCACGGGCTGAGCGAGCGTCGAAAGCAGCGGAACCTTGACCTGCACGCTGGCAGGCAGCGCGCTGAGCATCAAAACGGCGACCAGAAACGCGACCGAACCGACAAAAACCAGACGCTGCGGCAGGCGGCGCACGGCTATCAGATACAGCGTGACGTAAACCGAGCTGAAGACGAGCATCTGCCCGAAGTCTTTCAGCACGAAAAACGGGATAAACGGCAGCACCGCCATAAACATCAGCGGCATCACGTCGCGCGCGCGCGGCATTCCCCAATAGGTCTGCATCAGCTTGCGGTAAAGCGTCGCCAGAATCGCGGCGAAACCGATGAGAAAAGGAATTTTCGAAGGCTCCCAGGGCGTCATATTGCCGATTGATTTTCCCGCCTGCGACGTGAAGGCGGCGAGCATCAGCGGAATCAAGGTCAGGATAACCAGCAAAAATCCGTTTCGCTGCAAGACGCTCAAAACCTTTTCGCGGCGGAAAAAATAAAACGCGGCGAAAAACAAGGCAAAAGCGAAAAGCGGAATCAAGGTTCTGCCCGAGGTGAAAACGCCGACCGCGCTTTCACTTGCCGGACGCGGTTTTTCCTTCGATAAATCGACGGGCGCGGGCGGTTCGGCGGGCATGCCCATCATCTGTTTTTTCTCCGCCGAATAATTTTCCTGTATGTAATGCTGCTGCTGAGTCTCAAGCTTCGCCTGCCGGGCTTCCGCCTTTTTGTCGCGCGAAGAATATTCGAGGTCGCTGAACAGGCGATACTGCACCGTTAAGCCGATGGAAAAAAGCAAAACGGCGGTCGTGTAGAGCGTCCAGTTGCCCTGAAATCTGGTAAAGCGCGTGAGAAAAAGCGGCAGAATCGTCAGGATAAAAAGCAGTCCTAAATTTCTGCCCGCCGTGACCCAGCTCGTTTCGTAACCGCGAATCAGAGCGCCGTAATAAATGGCGTAATGCGCGATTGCCGTCAGGACGCCGATTAAAAGCAATATAAAAATGTGTGACGATGCGCGATTCTTCATAACTGCAAAATTCCCAATATCGAATGCAAAACTTTTCCTTACCTGCTTGCCTGCTTATTGTTGCGGCTGCGGCTGACCTTTTTTCTTTTTCGGCGCGGCTGCCGGCGTCTGGACTTTTTGCTTGTATTGCTCGCCTAAAAGTCCGAGGTCGCGGGCTTTCATAATGACGTTGGCGGCAATCGGCGCGGCGGTTTTCGAGCCGAAGCCGCCGCCTTCGACGACGACGGCAATCGCCAGCGTCGGGCGTTCGAGCGGCGCGATGCTGATATACCAGCTATCCGTGCGTTCAAACATGACGGGCGCGTCGTATTCCAGCCACTG